>NZ_PEIG01000015.1 GCF_002749975.1 Gloeocapsopsis sp. IPPAS B-1203
ATTAAATACATTAACTTCTTTTAGGAGAAAAGAATTCTAAAAATATAATTTATATAATTGTAAAAATAAACTTAGTAAAATTAAATAGCTAAGCAATAGCTTAAAGCTCGTAATTCAACTTGCATAGCTGTTTCTTTGGTGTAACAAAAGCCAGAACTTATAGAGTTTTATGTAAATTTAACAATTTAGAACAAGCTAAACTGAGCAGGCTTCTAACTGTAATTGCGTCGTTTCATATGATGCAAACGTATAGTAGAGTAAGTCACTAAAGTTCATAAATTTTAATTTTATTAAAGTTCTATATTTATTGATAAATCTTAAAAAACATTACGAATAAAGAAATCGCAGCCAGAGTGTTTAGTGATGAACGCATCAGACTGTAGCAGAGCTTATTCAGTAATGACGTAAAGCTTTCAAAATTAGTATAAGAGTTAATTAAAATGCCAATCACTAAAATAAGTGGTGACAATCAAAGTGGTACAGTAGGGACTACCCTCAGTGCTCCTTTAGTTGTACGAGTTAATAACAACAATGGCAGTATAGCGAGAAATGTCTTAGTTCAATTTTCAATCGTTAGCGGTAGTGGTTCAGTTAGCCCAGCCTCTGTCAGAACTAACTCCAGCGGTCAAGCGAGTACAACCCTTACATTAGGTACAACACCAGGAACAGTTACTGTACGCGCTAGAACACAAAGCCTTGGCAGTGTAACATTCACAGCGACTGCTAATGCAACTGCTGCAACAGATAGCTGGCAACTACTATCATACAATTGCCCAATAAACCCAATTCATGGCATTTTGTTGCGGACTGGCAAAGTGTTTTTTGTTGCTGGTTCTGGTAACGATCCTACAAAGATGGGTGAAACAAAGGGTAGTGCTGTTTGGAATGTGAGTACTGGTACTTTCTTTCAGCCACTCACTCCTGTAGACGACTCAGGCTTACCACTAGACTTGTTTTGCGGTGGACACTCATTCCTTCCCGATGGTCGTCTCATGTTTGCGGGTGGTACGCTGCAATATGATCCGTTCTACGGTTCACCGTTGGCACTTGCTTTTGATCCAATAACTGAGCAATGGATAGAGTTGACCTCGATGAACAGCGGTCGCTGGTATCCCACGGTGGTAACGTTAGGTGATGGAAGAGTGTTAGCTGTGTCGGGATATGATGAAAATGGTTTGATCGACGCATACCCAGAAATTTATTCATCTGGAACGAATAGTTGGACATTTTTTACGCAGCAGACAAGTCTTTTTGATCTCTATGCTCACCTGTTCTTGCTTGCGGATGGTAGAGTATTTTACTCTGGAGGTTACTTTACCTACCACAATGGTGTCTATCCTCGTATATTGACTTTGCCCACAGATTTCACGCAGCCAATTACAGAACAACCTGTCAATGGACTGCAAGATGTTGACTATGGTGGTCAAGCTGCTAGTGTAATGCTACCACCTGCTCAAGATCAGAAGGTCATGATTATTGGTGGTGCCAACGAGTTTTATGGTCAAGCAACCAAAAGAGTAAGTATTGTAGACCTAAAAACTGCTAACCCGTCTTACACATCAGCAGCACCGTTAAACTATGCTCGCATGCATCACAATGCTGTAATATTACCCGATCGCACAATATTTGTGTGTAATGGTAGTGCTTGGGGCGAAAATGAGAGTACGGCAACGCGAACCCCAGAAATTTATAATCCAGCGACAAACACTTGGAAACTAGGAACACCATCTAACATCAACCGTTTGTATCATGCGATAGCATTGCTGCTTCCAGATGGTAGGGTCGTTGCGGCGGGAGGAAATCGCGATCGCACTATTGAGGAACGCCGCCTAGAGATATATAGTCCAGCATATATGCAAATGTCGCGGCCAGTGATTCAAAGTGCGCCCCAAACAGTTGCTTATGGCGGAACAATCACAATTAATACACCCCAAGCGGCAAATATCAAGTGGGTCAATTTAATTAAACCAATGGCAACGACTCACGGTCTAGAAACTGACCAGAGATTAGTGGACGCACCAATTGCCTCTCGCACAAGTACTTCTCTTAATGCCACAGTAACGACTAACCGAAATATCGCTACACCTGGTTGGTACATGCTCTCAATTACTGACAACAATAACGTGCCGTCAGTAGCCACCTGGATTCAATTAACCTAGCGCTCAGAGATATTAAGTATTAGATATGAAAATGAAGCTTACACGCCGTCAGTTCGGCTATATGGCGATCGCAGGTACTGCAACAACTGCTCTTGGAGTTCTCGCTAACCGAACTTCTGCCCAAACATCGTTAATCATTTACGGTGCCCGTCCTGAACGTAGATTCGGAAGAATTGTTGTACAGTCGTTAAATGTCGCCACGGGTGAAATTCAGGATATAGCCACGACTAGTTTTGAAGCAGGCGAACAGTTGAGTGGTTTCACCAACTTATCTGATGGCACCTTTGTACTTGCTATTTCTCCTGTTTCAGGTGGGAGGAGAGAACGCAATGCAACTCGTCTTGCATTTGTGGGTGGCGCTTCAGCAAGACCACCTGTGACGGTTACTGGTTTAAATAGACAGCAGAAGATTGATAGTTTGTTAGCAGCTAATGATGGTTCACTTTTGGCTCTAGCTTCGAGAAGGAACAGTAGACCACCTGTAGCACTTGTATCGATTAGTCCTGATACTGGTCAAGTGATTTCAACTAATCGCATCAATTTACCCCAAACTGACCGATTTAGTACATTAGCGCAATGTCCAAACGGGACAATTTATTCTATTGTCACTAGTCGTACAGGTGAAACCAGTTTAGTACAGCTAAGCTTGGCACAAGGAAGACCGATTGTGGGGTCACAACTAAAATTTGACTCTACAGCTTGGAATAGCGGTTTATTTGATCTGGCTTGTTCCCCAGCAGAGCAACTTGTGGCACTAGGAGCACCGCGATACGATCCGCTCAATAAGTTGTATAGCTTGAATCCTAGCAATGGAGAAATGAATCTCATCCGAGCATGGCAAGTGACTAAGATTACGATTCCTCGCGGCGTGTAAGGAGTTGAGACTATGAGTTAATACTTTGTTCAACTTCCGAGTTTAATTTTTGCCCTAGTTTAGGTTCCGTACCAGCAAGTAACCGCTGTATATTACTGCGATGGCGCATAATCACATAAAAACCAGCAGCGATCGCAAATAGCAGATAAGGTAACGGTTGACCTAAAACAAGCATCAAGAGAGAAACAGCGATCGCTCCTGCAATTGAGCTGAGTGAAACAATCCGTGACACTGCTAAAGCTAACCCGAACACAGCAGCAGTAGACAAAGCAACTTGCCACGACATCGCCAGTAAGACAC
Source organism: Gloeocapsopsis sp. IPPAS B-1203 (assembly GCF_002749975.1). Classification (NCBI taxonomy): domain Bacteria; kingdom Bacillati; phylum Cyanobacteriota; class Cyanophyceae; order Chroococcidiopsidales; family Chroococcidiopsidaceae; genus Gloeocapsopsis; species Gloeocapsopsis sp. IPPAS B-1203. The sequence continues at coordinate 3,334 of NZ_PEIG01000015.1, forward strand.
CTAAACTCGTAGCAACTGATTTACCACCAGTAAAGCCCAACCAAATTGATTTACTATGTCCTAGAATGGCAGCAATTCCAGCGAGTGCCACCATCCAAGGTAGCCAGGTTGCTAGATCTACGTTAGCAGGAATCAGGTTTTGACTTGCAGCGATGAAGCTCCAGCGAACGAGTGCGATCGCTAAAACTCCTTTTAAAGTATCAATGACCAATACAATAAATCCTGGTCCTTTTCCTAGTGTCCGGAGCACATTTGTTGCACCAGTAGAACCCGAACCATGTTCGCGAATATCAATGCCTTTGAGTAGCTTTGCAGCAGTGTAGCCTGTTGGAATTGAACCGAGCAGGTAAGCTACTAGTAAAATTGCTGCACACAAACTTAACCAAACTGCCATATAGGATAGTGATTCAAAGGGGATAGGAGCAAGTGACTAGTGGCTAGAAGAGGGGTGAGGAGCGCGAGGGGGAGCCACTGCGCCCTTGGGGGTGTCCCCCGTTGTAGCAAGTGGCGTCGAGGAGTGAGTGAATAGAGTGGTGCTTTGGCTATGATTAGTTTTGAGTTTTGAAGTTTGTTAGCGTACCGGTGCCTTAGCACATTTTGAATTGAAGAATTTTTTCAACTCTCTCAAACTTATAACTCATAACTCAGCATTCATAACTTTCTTCAAGGTTTATTCCATTTTGTCTAATTAGGTTACTTTTTTAGCTGAAATCCCTATAGTTGAATAGTATATTGCCCAAGTGTGCGGATCTTCGGCAAATTGACAATATTGTTCGATGTCTTGATGTGATGCTTCACCTGTTGCAATATATTTTTGAGCAAGTTGCTCAGTAGACATTCTCATGACTTTGGCGACTCCCGATCCACCTTGAGATAAAGGAGCATCATTCTCTACAGATAGTTGTTGTAAGCCAAGCTGTTGACATATTGCTGGTAACTTAACCCCAAGAGCATAATCCATGCCGCGGTCAGTAAACATTTGCCAAATAGCACGGTTGACACAGTTAACTGACTGACAAGCTGTTTCTTTGCCAGCGATCGCTCTTGCAGCAGAAAAATCTGGTTCTTCTATGACAAGCCATCCACCAGGTTTGAGCAAATCAATCATTCTTGACAGCGCAACTTGAAAGTCTGGAAGATGAATCAGAACGTAACGAGCATGAACAAGATCAAAAGAAGCATTCACTTCAAAATGTCGGATATCTGCTTCTATGACTTCCACATTTGATAGCTTGATGTTGGCTAAAAAACGTGTATCTACGTCAATAGCTGTCACTTTACCATGTTGTCCAACAACTGCTGCCATCCAGTGTGTGATTGAGCCTGCGCCTGCTCCAACTTCAAGACATTGCCAATTTGGGGCGATTTCAGTTGCTTGAAGTTGTCTATGGCTGAGTGGATCGAAAACTTGTTCAATTGTCCGCAGCCGTTCTAGTTCTGGCAAATGCTGAGTATCAGTAAACACATAATTAGATGCCATTCACTTTTCCTCCTCAGCAGTTATTTAGAAATCGTATTCTCGCTCTCGCGCCATCCTTTGAGGATCAGGGGCAAAGGCTAACCAGAGAGGAAATTGTAAAAGCCCTAAGCTAACTTTATCCTCGGAATCATCAATAATAATCAGTGGCATGAAGTTGCCTTTGACAAGTCGTTCGGCTTTTAGCGCGACGGCTTCCGGAGTTTCAAATAAACCAACGCCACGATCTGGACCAAAATCAGGACGCCCAATTCCTAAGCAATCTTGTAAGCCGCGCCGCCAGTCACCGAGGCGTTCTGGAGTATTGGCTAAAATGAGTGTGCGCAGGCGATCCTCATGTAGTGTATATAAAACAGAAATTACAGCAGACGCAATCAGAATATTCTGTAAGCGACTTCCCATTGTGCGTAAAGCACCACGCCCACCTTGAGTAAAAAACCAATTAGCGGCTCGTTCTGCATGGACAGGTTCAAATGTCCGGCGGAGTTGCCACGGTGGACCATAATAATCTGGTTCAGCACGATACTCATCAAGCAAACGGCGAATTTGCTTAGCAGTTGATTGAAAGCGCGGTTCGGCAAATTGTGGTGTTGAGGGGGCTTCTTCAACAGGTTTTGATGGTTCGACTTGCCGTGGTTCCGGTTCTTCTTTAACTTTCGGTGCTATTTGAAGTTGTTCTGCTGCTGCTGCCAAATCTTGCAAGCTACCTGTGAGATAGTCTTTAAATCCTTGAACTCGAATTGCCAAATCTTGAGAAACTCCGGCAAATGTAGTGCGCATTTCCGCACGAATTCGTTCTTGACGACGTTCGAGTTGTTCTACGGCAATTTGTAATGACTGCTTGCGTTGTTCAAGTTGTGATAAAGATTCTTGCACGACCTGATCGAGGGCACTTTGAGTTTGATTAACTTGCTCAGACAGCTTTTTGCGTTGTGATTGGAGTGCTGAGATTTCTTGCTTTAGTTCAGCTGCTTGACTTTTTAGCTCGCTTAATTGTTGTTGAGCTTCGACAACGCGATCGCGCTCTTTGGCATACTCTACCTCAGACAGTTGCTCTAGTTCAACTAAAAAATCGACTCCAGGTTCTGAGACAAGTTCTTGATTTGTTTCTTCAGATGCTGGTACAAATTCTTGGTCAGATTGTTCCTCTGCTTCTACTGAAGATTTGTTAGTTATCTCTTGGTTTTGTTGGTCTTGATTCATAAATAATGAATTTGAAATTCAGCAAGTTAAGACATATCATCTTACTATTTTCTTTGCTAGCTTCTCGGTTCTGCTTTCGGAATGCGCTGTTCTAGACAACTTCTGAGCATTTTAGGATCAAAGATAATTGGTAAAAAATGAATGCTTTTTACTTCTTTGAAGTAGAATAAAATAGGGATATTAGACCAAAAAATCTCCCAGTTTTGCCATTCTTGATAAGGAAAGCGACGAATTAAGTTTTCTCCTCGGTAAATATCAAGCGCAGTATCTGTAAATTGCAAGCGCAGCGTTCCTGCTTGGAACATGAGAAACATACCAAATAGAGCAATGACACCTCCTATCCAAGGAGAAATTAAGATAAGCCCAATAGCTGCAACAATAATAACGACAGGGAGCGTGTAATTAGGTGCAAGCTCAGTAGTTGCTGTTGACGAAGAAGGAGTCACAGTTTTGCATCCTCTGTTACAAGTATGACCTTTAACTTACTTCCTATCTTAAAACCTCTTGTTATCAGATTCCGCGTAGTACTGCACTGCCTGTTCCTTGAAACATTAAAGCTGTTAAGAGAAAGTTACTGATAAAGATAGCGAGTAATGCTGTGACGACTGCTGCTGTCGTTGACTGTCCAACACCTTTTGCTCCTCCTGTTGTTGTTAAACCCCAGCTACAACCAATGATGGCAATCAGTATGCCAAAACAAGCTGCTTTAATGGCAGCGCTACAAATATCCCAGACACTAAGAAAATTACGAGCTGAATCTAGAAAAGTAGATTGGGAAAGGTTGTAGATATTAGTTACAATGAGCAGTCCTCCCAACATACCTGTCACCAAAGATAGTAGTGTTAACGCTGGTAACATGAGACAGCAGGCAATCACGCGGGGAATGACAAGGTAATCAATTGGATCTGTTTTGAGCATATACAAGGCATCAATTTGCTCTGTAACCCGCATCGTGCCGATTTCTGCTGCAAATGCTGAGCCAACACGCCCTGCCAAAACTACTGCTGTTAGTACAGGGGCAAGTTCGCGAGTCAAAGCGAGTGCCAGTACTCCTCCTACAGCATTTCCTGCACCAAACTGAATAAATTCGCGTGCGACTTGAATTGTAAAAACAGCACCCACAAAGGCTGCTGTAATCAACGCAATTAGAAGCGATTCGGGACCGACAGCAGCCATTTGATCGAGTGTGTTGCGGCGGTGAACTTTGCCTCGCAGTAAGTGAACAACAACTTGTCCACCAAGCAACAGTGCTGCCAGCAGCCGCTGACTCCACATTCCTAAACTTGAACTTCGCGTGTCACTCAATGCGTTGATGTTGATCTAATATAGTTTTAGGGGAAGAATTACCCACTGCATTACTCATTACAATAGCAGCTTATAGCTCAGTCCATTTCTAAATGGCAATGTGGCAATTTGTCAAGCTTAATTTACTGTAAAAATCTTTTCAGAATTGTCAAGAACTTTGTAGGTAGTCCAATCTTGAGTGGAAAGCCTATGAAATATAGCTATACAGTGTGTTGCATTAGGCAATTTGAACAAGTCAAGATCATTGTGATGTGTCACAACACTTAGAACAAGTAGACAAATCTTTTAATAAAAACTTAAGATTGTTGAAATTTGTCCTCGTTTGGTGCGATCGCTCGTATTGTAGAAAGTAACAAATGTCCTTTGGATATCAAAACTGGAAATTGCCTGCATGAGCATGAGCATGAGCATTTTATCCAACTTTCTCCGTTCGCTGCTGCTATCAATCATTTTGAGCTTTGTCGCACCGATGTTGTTAGTCGGCGTGTTAGTCGCAAGCACCTCTTTGATTGGTTATATTCCTGGTATGCAAGGAATTGCGAGTGCGATCGCTAACCAAATTTTGCAGTTTCTCGCTACGTTTGGCAGCGACAGTCCTTTTCATGGACTTCTTGTCATTTCACTGACTTGCAGCCTTGTCGGAGGCTTGTTTGATACCTACGCTTTTTACCGCTACCAGAATTTGCGAGGAGAGTGATGAGTAGTTAGTTTTGAGTTTTGAGTTTTGAATTAGGTAGACAAAGTATTCTCCTCAGATCTCCTCTACCCCTCTGCACCCCTGCTCTCAAAATGGGGCGGAAAGATGAACTCATGCTGTGTAAACAACCGAACCTACAAGCTTTTGTGTATTTGATAGCTTATTAACAGGTTGAGTTAAGTGACTCAACTGGCTGCTAAATCAGCGATCCAGTTTGTCTCAGTGTTGAATCATCATTTGAAAGAATAATTGTTAGAGGAAGCGTAGATTCGGAGGTAAAGGACATGGCATTAATTCGTTGGGAACCATTTCGTGAAGTTGATAGTTTACAACGGGACATGAACCGCCTATTCGATAGCTTGATGCGTACTGGTGATGGTGAAACTAGTAGTATGGCGTTTGTTCCTGCGGCTGAGATTGAAGAAACTCCTGAAGCAGTTCATCTCAAGCTGGAAATTCCAGGAATGGAAGCCAAAGATTTGGATGTCCAAGTAACTGCGGAAGCTGTTGCTGTCAGTGGTGAACGCAAAAGCGAAACGAAAACAGAAGAAAAAGGTATGACTCGCTCAGAGTTTCGTTATGGTTCTTTTAGAAGAGTGATTCCACTGCCAACTCGGATCAAGAACGATGAAGTTCAAGCAGAATACAAAAATGGTGTTTTAGACTTAACTTTGCCTAAAGCTGAAGCAGAAAAGAACAAAGTTGTTAAAGTGAATATTGGTTAAGGCTCTCACTCACGCAAAGCTACGTAGATAACATCAATATTATATAAAAAGCCCAAGATAATTTTCGCGGGCTTTTGTTGTATTGATAGCGGTTAGCAATTTCTTCTGTTAGCTCTTAGCTTTTCTAAAACTTTATCGAGCAATACATTTACTCAATATACCTGTCCTCACCTGACTGCGTCTTACTATATGTAGTGTTCTGTAGCTTGAATTGTATTGATTAACAGGATAAGATAATAGTATGACTAGTTTTCTTATTGTAAACAGTACAATAGTTGCATTTTTTACTGGCATACACGATAGAAATGCATTGACTTTCTCCACCTAAAGCGTGTAGCAATATGCAAAAAGTCGCTAACAGAAACCATCGGCTTTTGACAAGCATCATAACCTAAATAACATCTCTTTAAGAAGCGATCGCTTATCTCTTTATGCTCTGGTAGATGGTTTATTAATTAAGGTATATCTATACAAAAGACAACTTTTTGATTTTTCTAAAATAAGATACAAAACGCCTTTAGAGACCCTTCTAGAGGCATTTTGCTTTTGATAAATTTGCTCAACGTTATTAAATTTTAGCAACACATACTGGAATTTACGCAAACAAAATTATACAAAAGCTATAGATAAATAAGTAAGTATTCATTAACTCTTTGTGAAAATCTTCATAATTCATAAACCTAATTTATTGCTACGGAAGACAGAATCAAGGAAATACTTAGATAAATTATGAATACTTCTTTTAGTTAATACTAAAGTCTATGTCAAGTAAGTTTTATCTCAAATTTTTTACAGCTATTAGCTCATTCCTAGGTTTATTTACAATCAACTGCTTCACTTTTTCTCTGCCAGTTAAAGCAGCACTACCTTGTAAAGGTGGTACGATTAATACTTATCAAAATGGCTCAATCGAAAGTTGTATTATTGATAATCACGTTGATGTAAAAGCAGGTAGTTTAGCTTTTTCATGCAAACAAGGTTACTCAATATCTTTTGATGATAAAGCTAATTTTCAGAGCTGTGTTCTTTTTAAGCCTGTGACAATTAGAAGAAATAATGCGGTTGAAACTTGCTCTGAGAATTCACGAGTATATGTTTCGTTTTCTAAACAGGGAAATCAATCTGTTATTTGTCATTATTGAGTATAAATTGCAAATACCTTCCAATTCTCTTTGAACTATCTGAGTGGACTATTTTTATTATCCCTAAAAAAGGATTTTGTAAGTAATTATATGGAGGTGGATGTGGTTTGTCTATCAGCAAATTTATTCGCCTAGAACTTCTAAGGCAAATTAGGTGAATTGATGAGACACAATAACTTGATTTTGTAGACAGAAACAAATAAAACTCACACTACTATTCAGCCTGAAAAAGTTTTAACAAATCAGCTTGTTCAATATCAGCGATCGCTTTATGAATTTTGTATTGTTGGGCTGGATCAGTCAAAATTGTAATTGCAGTTTCAACTGGTGGACATCCAGGTTCTTTACATTGCAGTTGGCTGAAAGAAACCGAAATCTCCGGTTCTAAGCGCAGCAGTTCGTAGATCCAAGTTTTAAGTTGCTGCATTTTTTTCGGGTCAGCTTTGGTTTTTTTTGTGAAAAGAGATTCATAAAGACTCGGTAGAATGATTAGTAATTGAACGAGCAAGAATATATTAGGCTTAGAGTAAATATTCAGGAAACTTCTTTGTTCAAGTATGCTGCAACAAAATGCTCAGCATTACTTTTATGAAGGCGATCGCATTTAGTGCCTCAATGTGCTGCATCGCATGTGCTTGAAAGGGGACATCATACTCGATAATACCTTCAAGCGAACGAAAGTGACTTGATATTGTCTCGCACCTGCTGGCGACGATCAAAGGTAATCCGATCTGCTTCTGACTCGAATACAGGCGGAGTCACAGGGTCTACAATATCTCCCCAGGGTCCAGGTACAATTTGTGGTGGTGTAGCATCTTGTCCTTTACCAGGAGAAGCTATGACAGTAGTCAATAAAATCATCACAATTGCAATAGCACTCAGCTTCAAAAAACGATGCATTAATCAACACTCCTCAGAGGTAACATCTTCTTTAGATAATAATGATAATGATTATTAAAATAACAAAATAGCAGTTACTTAGTTATTTCTATCCGTGCCACCAACTTCTCTTTAATCGAGGCTATTCAACTTAGCATGATTGGAGGCTCGATTTGAGATTCAGAAGCTTTTAGGGTGGCTATTAGCTTGACATTATATTCAGCCTCGAAAACATCCTTTTTATAATCCAAACTCCACAATTCTAGGGCACAGTCATCACCTGGTTGCGATGGAGTTAGCCACAAGTGAAATTCTTGGGCTTCTGGGCGATATTCGCACCGAACTTGCGCGATCGCACCAATCTGACGGCGATCAAGGGCAACGGCTATTCGCAGCAATGCACTGAGTTGACTTACCGTTTGGCGGTGCTGTTTTGTAGGTAAGTTGCGATAGTTATCGTGCTTTTTTTTAGGGGCACTGCGGCGATGATAGCGGGCAATATTAGCAATCAGTTCAAGTTCAGTTTCTGTATAGCCGAGGAGTTCGCCATTCCGGATGAGGTAGTATGAATGTTTGTGGTGCGAAGAATGACTAACAAAATGACCGCAGTTATGTAAAATTGCAGATGCCCAGAGAAGTTCGCGTTCTTCGGTTCCCCAGTTGTGTAGTACTCCTTGGGTTTGATCGAATAAGCTCAGCGCAAAAGCGGCAACGCGATCGCTATACTCTAACTTAACTTGATATTTTTGGGCGGTTCTAATCACACTGCGTTGGCGTACCGAACCTTGATAACGTAAGCGATCTTCAATTAAGCCATGAGTCAGCATCCAATCTACAATGACACCTTCACGCAGCGCTCGTTCGCAGATTGTAATAGAATCTGCACCCAACAGCATCATGGCTTCTTGCAGAATAATTAACCCAGCAACAATAATCTCAGATCGGCGATCCGACATTCCAGGAATTGTGGCGCGTTCGGCATAACTTAGTTTGCGCAAGTGGTTGAGGATTTCCCGTAAGTCTTTAAGACTCAGTTGGTAGCCTGTTAACGGCGAGGGAACCATCCCTAATTTTTCTCGTGCATGGATGACTGCTAGTGTTTCAATTGTCCCCGAAGTTCCCAACAAGCGGAGTTTTTCATCAGGTTGCAACTTGGCTAGCAATTCTTCGACAGGACGTTCTAACATCCCACGCACATATGCTTGCAAGAATTGAAACTCTGCATTGCTAATGGGATCAGTCGTGACAAATTCGCTTGAAAGCCGCACTGCACCGACTTTAGTACTGCTTAGCGATCGCGGTTCGTGACTATCACCGAGAATGAGTTCTGTGGAACCGCCACCAATATCAATAATTCCGTGCGGATGGCTATTAAGTTCCATTGCAGACAAAACGCCAAGATAAATGCGTCTTGCTTCTTCTTGCCCTGAAATTAAGTCAACATTGAGATCGAGTTCATTTTTTACCTGTTGTAAGAACTCTTTGCCGTTGGGAGATTCGCGTACCGCACTTGTCGCTACAGCAACAATCGTGTCTGCATTGAGGCTGCGGGCAATTTCTTGGAACCTACCCAAAGTTGCGATCGCTCTTTCAATTACTTCAGGCTTTAAATTTCCATCAGTTGTGCGATCGCCTAACCTAACAGTGTCTTTTTCTCGGGCAATGATACTAAAAGTTGGTAGTTCCGGTTTAATGCGCACGACTACCATATGTAAGGAGTTTGTTCCCAAGTCTATGGCAGCGAGGATTTTTTCCTGCTGCATTACCACAGTAGGAAGACTTATTGAACTGGCTGATACTAAATTGACCATGAACACTCACTAGAACTCCAGCCCTGATCCGAATAACGATATTCTATAGGGGAAGCCGATCCAAAATTCCTGATTTCATTATTTCATTTACGGTAACTTTTTAAACCATGCTGACACAGCACGAACAGAACTCTGAACCAACGTGGTTTACAATCATTCGCTTATTGCGCTGGGATAAGCCTGAAGGAAGGTTAATTCTCATGATTCCCGCACTTTGGGCAGTCTTTTTAGCCGCGCAGGGAACACCACCATTACCGCTTGTTGGTGTGATTGTCTTAGGAACTCTCGCGACAAGTGCGGCGGGTTGTGTTGTTAACGATCTCTGGGATCGCAATATCGATCCGCAAGTGCAAAGAACCCGCAATCGTCCCATAGCATCTCGTGCGCTTTCTGTCAAGATAGGGGTTGTAATTGCCTTAGCTGCGTTGATCTGCGCGTTTGGGTTATCGCTGTATCTCAACACCTTATCATTTGTGCTATGTGTCGCTGCTGTACCAGTTATTCTCTTATATCCTGGCGCGAAACGTGTATTTCCCGTTCCCCAATTAGTTCTTTCGATCGCTTGGGGATTTGGCGTATTAATTAGCTGGAGTGCAGTAACAGGATCGCTATCGTTACCAGCATGGTTACTTTGGGGAGCAACGGTACTATGGACATTAGGTTTTGATACAGTTTATGCATTGAGCGATCGCGATGACGATCGCCGCATTGGTATAAATTCTAGCGCTTTATTCTTTGGCAATTATGCAGCAGATGCGATCGGTATTTTCTTTATTGGAACAGTTGCTTTGCTTGCTTGGCTAGGTATCGAATTACAGCTTCATCTTGCTTTTTGGATTGCGCTTGCACTAGCTACAGCAGGTTGGATTTGGCAGTATATTCGTTTAAAACAAAAAGATATTCCAAATTCAGCTTATGCAGAGATGTTTCGCCAAAATGTTTGGTTAGGTTTTCTTGTACTTGCTGGCATGATTGCTGGAAGTTTGAGTTAATAAATAGTGATGAATCAACATACTCGTAAAACTATTATTGGGGTGATGGGTCCTGGCGAACAAGCAACTACAACTGATTTACAAAATGCTTATCAGCTAGGATATCTCATTGCTCAACAAGGATGGATACTGCTAACTGGTGGTAGAAATGTCGGCGTGATGGAAGCTGCAAATCAAGGCGCAAAAGCAGCCCAAGGTTTAACCGTTGGTATTCTTCCTGGTAACGATACAAGTGGCGTTTCTCCTGCGGTTGATATTGCAATTATTACTGATATGGGTAATGCCAGAAATAATATTAACGTGCTTTCGAGTGATGTTGTCATTGCTTGCGGTATGGGTGCAGGAACCGCCTCAGAAATAGCTTTAGCAATCAAATCAAACAAGCCAGTCATTTTGTTGAATGATGACATTAATAGCAATGATTTTTTTCAGAAATTAGCACCAAAAAAGATTGATGTTGCTCAAAGTGTAAATGATGCGATCGCTTTAACTCAAAACGTGTTAGTTAGCCGATAAAAATTGATAGAATATCTATACTATCCACTGCTAGGAGTGGTTTGATGAATACTGCAGCAAATGTCCGCTGGACAACAGCTGATATAGATTTATTTCCAGATGACGGAAATCGTTACGAAATTGTTGATGGAGAGTTGTTAGTGAGTAAAGCACCTCACTGGAAGCATCAAGAAATTTGTGTCAAAATCGGTACACAATTAGAGCTTTGGTCAAGTAAAAACAATTTAGGAAAAGTTGCTTTCGCACCAGGAATCATCTTTACAGAAGCAGATAATGTGATTCCAGACGTAGTTTGGGCAAGTAATCAACGTTTGGCAGCAATACTAGATGATGCAGGACATTTAACTGATGCACCAGAGTTAGTCATTGAGGTACTATCTCCAGGAGAATTACAAGAGAAACGCGATCGCCAACTCAAACTGAAACTCTATTCAGTTCAAGGCGTACAAGAATATTGGATTATCGATCCTCAAAAGCAGCAGGTAGAAATTTATCGGCGAGAAAATGCTGTGTTGAAACTAGCAGCAACTTTATATAAAGAAGACGATTTAAATAGTCCTCTTTTACCTGATTTTAGTTGTAGTGTTGCGCAGATATTTAACTAGCGATCGCTTCAATTACAATACCGAATTAAACGGAGAGTATTCTGCAAACTTCCATCGTAGATTTGTAGCATTAATAGTTTCTCTAACGCCTTCAATTTGAAATTCTACAAGACGTTCTGCACCTGAAAATTGCTGTGTACGTTCATCCCAAATGATGCTAGCTTTTCCTGTAAGTTGTAATGTGTTACCACATTCAAAATCAACAAACAACAAGCCTGAATTTGGATTAACCGTAATATTACCCAAAGTATTGAACATATTATTACCAACATAATCAGGAAATACAAGTTGCTTCGCATTCACTACCTGAACAAATCCAGGATACCCACCACGATGCGATGCATCAGCACCACTTTCAGGATGCATACTGGCAATAAAGAATGTATCAGCATGAGTAATCCACTGTTGCTGTTTTACAGTGAGACTATTAAAATCTTGAACAGACGTAGTAGATAGCTGAGTGGCATCTGCAACTAAATGACGCCGCTGGATATATTTGGGGCAATTGAAATAAACTTGTTGAGTTGCGATATCAGTACTATCATCAGATTTTCTCGTAGCTTTCCCGTTAATTCTTAAGCGTCGTCGAGTTGCAAAATCGATAACTAGCAAACCAATTTGCAGTGATTCGCTAGGAATTGTCGCTTGAATGTTGATGGTGCGATCGCCGATCGCTTGCACAAATCCAGGTTTTCCAGTCAACAACGATGCCCATACATTATTTGAATCAATAGTGGATGCGATCGCAAATCTTTGATCTTGCAAAAAGTCTTTTGCTGCTGGTTTAATAATTGCACCAATGATATTTCCCAAGCTTGCAGCTTCTGCTTGCACTCCCGCTTGATTTTGAACCGCAAGTTCTCCGGCGTGGTAAGGAGTTTCCATGATATTTAGTGGCTAGTGGCTAGTTTTGAGTTTTGAATAGATAGAAATACAGTAGCCTTCCTGCATGAATCACAGATGCCCTGCGACTGAAGTCAGGGCTATTCAAGCAAAGTGTACCTTCGTACACTAAAATAAGTCCACCTCCGTGGACTTTGTTTATTTAGCTGCTAATTCATTCGCAAGCACATTCACGCAGGACATCTAGTATTCCCCTCTGCCCCCCTACCCTGCAATACCTGGCATACTGATGTAACCAGGAAGATCTTTGATACGGTTGATCCAATTAGTGACATGAGGATAAGCATCTAAAGAAATTTTGCCTTGTGGTGCTAACGCGATGTAAGGAAAACAGGCAATGTCTGCAATCGTCAAGCGATCGCATTCTAACCAGTCACGTTTACTCAAGTGTTCATTGAATATTTGCAGAATTTGGTAAGCTTTCTGTTGTGCTACATCTAAATCTAGCTGGGTATTAAATAAGAAATGCAACCTAGCCGCAGCTATACTACTTTGGACGTTATTAGCTGTTATTGATAGCCACTGCATGACTTTACTTATTGAGTCTGCATCCGTAGGGAGCCATTGTTCACCTCCATAGCGGCGCGCGAGATAAACTAGAATTGCCTGCGAATCCCAAACTACCAAGTCATCGTCAATGAGTACTGGTACTTGCCCTAACGGATTCAGTTGCAAAAACGCTGCTGTTTTCTGTTCGCCTTCCTTCAAGTTGACAGGTATTAGCTCATAATCAAGTTGCAACAGTGACAACATTAACCGTACTTTGTGGCAGTTGCCTGATAGTGGGAAATCGTACAATTTCAACATGACGTCTCCTGTAGTTGCGATCGCGCACGACTATGTACCGATCGTTCGGTACAATATTTTTACTGATCGTTCGGTACAATGTCAAGGAGAGAACTGAAATCGTTTAGATGTCCAAAGACAAAGAAGTCATTATCGAATTACTCAAAGTTTTTCGGCAATATGGGTACGAAGGGGCAACATTAACGCGACTTTCGCAAGCTACAGGTTTAGGTAAAGCCAGTCTTTATCATCATTTTCCCAAAGGTAAAGAAGAAATGGCGCAAGCTGTTCTCAATTATCTCAAGGACTGGATGGAGACAAATATTTTTGCAACGTTGCGCAGTCACAGTCAACCGATCGAGCGAATTCAGGCGATGACGCAAAAAGTTAATGAATTGTACAATTGCGGCGAACACACCTGTCTTCTAGCAGTATTATCACTCGAATCAAAGTTGTTTGCGACAGAAATTCAAAAGGCTTTAACCTGTTGGATTAGCAGTTTGGCACAGGTTTTGATTGATGCTGGATTTGAAGAAAAACTAGCGCACCAAAAAGCAGAAGATGCCATATTACAAATTCAAGGTTCATTAATACTAGCACGAGGTTTAGACGACACAGCACCTTTTCAGCGTGTTTTACAGCGTTTACCTGAAGAGTTATTGAAAAGCTAGAATGCAAATACATGTTTTTGAGCGATCGCATTTTCACTACTTTATTAGTGCAGTATAAATTTAAACAAATTTGATTCAGTTACTTGTTTTTATTAATTACTTGATATTTTCAACAAGCATGAGTCATCTTCTTGCAAATCTTCCAAAATAGGAGGCATCATTACCATTATTTCTGGAATCTTTTTTGCTGCTTCCCCAGTGATTTGAATTGCTCTATTTGATGCAAAAATTGTTTTTCTATCCTTCTCAAATTCAGCAAAGGTCATATTTTTTACAAACTGCATGGCAGCATATACAGCACCAAGAATGTCCTAAAGGTGGGTAGTTTAGTGGACTTTTGGTTGGTTAGGACGCTATCGACGATTGAGCAAGGATTATGAACTTCTGCCAGAAGTAAGTGAGTCGATGGTCTATGCTGCTATGGTGCGGTTGATGCTCAGACGATTGGCTGCTTGGTTTTTACTTTATACATCAGCTTTGAGAAAGAGAGAAATCACTGAATTTCTACTAGTAAATTCATGAATTGTTTATAAATTATCTTCAGTAATATTCTCATTGATTGAAGATTATTGCGTAAAAGCTCTTAGCCAATTAAATCAACTTTAAAGCTTTGCCGAACAGGTCTAAAAATTGTAGAATGCAGATTAGTAAGATGTTATGAAATATATGACGGGTTATTTAAAACTTGCATCGAAATAAAAAACACACTAAAAGTAAATTGTTTGTAGCACAAATTAATTATTAAACAACTATGTGTAAGACAAAATAGTGAAAATGATTGAGGCTCACGAGTACGGATAGTGAATCTTGAGAAAGTTTTTATTTATTGGTGGCGTCCTGCTAATTCTTTTTATTTATTTTGGTTTAAACTATTCTGGCTTCTGTTTTGCTCAGATGCGTTACCTAAGTGATGAAGAAAAAATTAGAGCAGTATTTGATTACCAAAATAAGCGAACAGATTTACTTTATAGGATACACGTAAAACCAAGAAATAACAAATACATTCCGTATAAAAGCTTCGATGAATATATAGCATTGTATCCAGAATGCTCTTCCGTGAATCCTGGCAGTGGTTATGAAGTTCCTCCTGCAAAAATTTCTCGATCGCATTCTTGGCTATAATTCGGGCGATGTTGTAGTGATTAATTTTAAAGTACGCTATTTAGATAAAAACGGTTTGCTCAAAATAGGAGAGAAACGCTTTGATAATTAATTGCAAAATTGTGGTAAACCGCGATGATAATTTATTTGGATAAATTATGGTTCAACTAAATATAAATAACATAACAAATCAATATTTATACGGACAATTAACCACTCCAACAAATCTTGCAGATGATAGTTTAATTCGCCCTGAAATGCTACACCAGAACTTGAAGCAGATGAGGTTATTTTTGGTCTAAATTGCTGTCTTAACGCCGATTCGCAAGAATTAAAATTGTCAGTGTACAACTAGATTGGTGTAAGACATGAAAAAAATCTTCATCTCACTTACCAGTATTCTTCTGTCATTGTGTGCAATACTTCTGCCATTCTTTGCACTAAATTATTCAGGTTTTTGTTTTAGAAAATTGAGATATCTCAGTGATAGGGAGCAAATGGAATCTCTTTTTAATATTTGGAATAGATCTGTTTTTGACAATATTGTAATCGATGGAGAATTTAAAGTCTTGGAGCGAAAAAACAGATATACTAGCTTCGATGAGTTTTTAGCTAAACATCCAAACTGCTGTCATATTGATCCAGGTGTTCCCTATGACATGGGTACGCCTTTCTTTATTGATAGAATTACAGGCTACGATTCTGGCACAGTAATTAGTTTTAAGTTCAACGAGGAATATCTAGAGCCAAACGGCAATATTATTACTCAAGAAATTCAAGTTTTAGCTAGACTACAAAACTGCGGAGAATCACGTTGGTAGTTTCACATTACAGACTTGTTTACAACATGTATGCACTAAAAAAACGGAATGATTTCCTATGTCAATCGACTTCAAGGACAACGAGGACAAGCTGGGCTTGTCGGGAGGACTGACGTTTGATCAACTGCGGATTGCTCAAGATATAGGAGCGAATGCCAACAATACTTTGATTCAGTTGAATAGCAGCAATGAGCTATTAGCTATTCTGACTGGTATGCAGGCTAATGTAATTACCAGTAAGGATTTTGTCATAGTTTAACGCAGTGAAGAAGCGATTTGTAATTTACCGCTCAGATCGCCCCAGATCTGCTGAAGCTAGCTTTGAGAATTCAATCTGGGGAGAAAAGACTACCAATCAAACTCCAGCTTTTGTGATTTTCGGTAAGCTTCTACTCGCTCAATCCACTGTTGCCAATAATGTTGAATTTGTGCTGGTTCAAACCAAAAAACTTCGGCTGGTGTGTCTGGAATCGCAACAACTAAGAGTGCATGGTCAAGCTTAATGCCATAATCTTGATAAGAATGATTGACAGCTCCAAGATAAGCAGCAAGTTGTAGGGGATATTCATAAAGTCGCTCAATGGAACCTTTAGGTTTATCGGCAGTTTTCCACTCGCACAGAACAGGAGTATCTTTGTAACTCGCAACGCAATCGACTTTACCAGAGTAGCCTAAGTCGTAGTGAAAAATTGAACCTTCAACTAGACGCACAGTATCGATATCTTGTAATACTGGTTGGATACTTTCCCAGTAAGGAAGACTATTTTGAGAACAAATTGTATCTTTACCTAAAAGATAGCGCTGAATTTGTTTATGTGTCTGCGTACCTCGACGACTCGCACTTCCAGCAATTTTATTGGCTTCCTCTGCACCAACACGCTGTCGCCAATTGAAAAGTCTTTCCCGTTGTTCTTGCGGTTTGGTAGCGTTGAGAATTGTCGTGACACTGGGTAAGCGATCGCCTTTATCATCCACAAAAAATTGCTTTCCTTCTAGCCGAATTGATTTTGCTGAGATTGCAGGTAACAAATCGATATTTGACGGCATTAGTTAAGTGTTAGCAGTAACTTAACTCTATTTGAGCAAGATTTGCGGTGCAGTGGCTATGTTTACGCAACTTTGCCCTAAACTGCATCGTCGTGACTAGTATGAAAACGGAAGTGTTGAGTGAGGGTGGAGTCAATTAGATATGTCCCGAATACATCGGCTTGCTGGTACACTTTGGGTGGCGATGGTCATTCAAAGTACGAGTGCGATCGCGTTTTTCGCAGTACCCGAAGCGAGCGCACAAACACCACCTGCAACAATATCTACTCCTGATGCAATCCAACAGGTCGTTGCTGCGGGGTTGATGAATAATTATGCTGATGGGCAATTTCATCCTGAACGATTTATTAGTCGCGCTGAACTTGCATCAATTTTAGTCAATGCCTTTGCCCTTGATACACGTGCGGCTGCTACACAAGAAAACTTAGTAGAAGTTCAAGATGTTCCTGCTTCGCACTGGGCGTTTAACAATATTCAAACTGTGTTGAAAACTGGTATTATGCGCGGCTATCGGGGAAATATGTTTTTTCCTAATCAAAGGGTAAATCGTGCGGAAGCCTTCGCGATTTTTGCCCAAGCATACGGAGTCTATCAATTTCCTGATGATACCGTTGCCGAGATTCTCACGCCATATCCCGATGCCGCATCCGTTCCCACATGGGCAAGACGCTCTATCGCCACAGCATTAAATGAAGGATTTGTCAATATTGATGCTCAAGGTAATATTAGACCACTACAGCCAGTGACGCGCGGTGATATGGCGTATGCACTCAGCAGATATTTAACAAAACAACAGCAACCAGGAGTATGAGAGATCAGGGGTCAGGTATCTATTAAACTATTGTATGTGTAGTTGTGTGCGATCGCTTTGAGTAACTGCTGTGGGAAGTAAAAAGAGTATTGCAATATTAGTGAGTGCTGCTGTTTTCACTTATGCGAGTCCGATTAACGCTGCGCCTGCAAATCGTCAACCTTCACCTGCACAACAAGTGCAGGAAGTTGTTTCTCACCTTGATGGCGCGATGGATACCTCAGCGCAAGCCCGTGCTAACCCTAATGCACCAGATGTCCGCATCACGAATTGTAAAGTGATAGTCAAAAATGCTGCTGCGATCGCGCGTCCTCATGCAGTATTTATGTATCAAGAACAAGCACTTTCACAACGACTTTCCCAGCCTTATCGTCAGCGTTTTTTGCGAATTGCACCGAGTGTAGATAACAATAGTATCGAGTCAGCTGTTTTTCGACCCCCAACACTCCAAGCTTGGATTGGTTTATGCAATAAACCTGAAGCGCAACGCATCATTAACGTGAAAGATATTGGCACGTCAAACTGTAGTGTCTTTCTGCGTCGTCAACAACAGAATTATATCGGAGAAACATCCGCGTCGGGATGTCCAAGTAATTACAAAGGTGCAGTACGAATCACAAATCGCATCACTTTACACCAAGCAGGTATGGATACTTGGGATCGCGGCTTTGATGCTACTGGTAATCAAGTTTGGGGTGCAGAAAGTGAGGCTTATCAATTTCGTTGGATAGGAGGGAACAGGGGAGCAGAGGAGCAGAGGAGCAATGACTTGTAGTTTTTATTTGGTGAAATGGTATAAGTTCACGTAGGTGAACTTCGTTTTATTTAGCGGCGAATTCATTCGCCAAGCGTCTAGAGGATCTTTGTTTATCTGGCTGCGAATTCATTCGCCAGGCTTTTCATAATCAAGCCTGCTGTAAGTATTTTTCAAACCGCTGTTGCAGTTCTTCAACGCTAAGATTTTCTGTCCAATATTCTACTAAAGCATGACCAAATGCCCAAGCGTTACGCTCTGGTGCTGAGGTATTTTCTAATAAAAGTGACCAAAGCGAGAGAAGATCGAAGTTACGCTTATTACCAGGCTTCAAAAGCGAGAAAAGCTCATACGCCATTTGTAGCTTACCAATCACAACAGGCAACTGTTCTACAGGAATTTGCTCGGCTAAGATATAGGCAAGCGTGGAAGAACCTGTGGAAACTGTAGAGATGAATTGTAAAACAGGACTTTTGAGGAGTGCGGCGAGTCCTTGGGTAGTTGTCATCTGGAAAGTGTAATGGTCAATAATTTTAGCAGCAGCAACTGTGCGGGCTTCTAAGTTACGCAAAAATCGTGCAAGTCGCAGTTGCTTTGCAGGAGAAATCGCCTCGACTAAGGCTAAGGATAGTGCATCGATTCCCCACGCTGTTCGACCTGTATTAAGACCGCCAGTAACCACAGGTAAAACAAGATCGCATTCACTGAGTAATTGAGCGCGATATGCAGTTGCTTCGCGAATGGCAATTTCTTTCGGGCGCTCGCCCCATTCCCAATCATACGGAGGTTCCCACTCACGGATTGGACGCAGACGATCGACTTGGGTAACAACCGCGATCGCAGGTAAATCTGCAACTTCGGTTTTGATATCTTGCAGAAAGTCTACATCCATTTGCAACGCCGGATCGAGTGCTGGGGTAACGATGAGAAGTAAATCTGCATTCGTAGCATAATCAAGGACAAGTTCGCGCAAATCATCACGGTTCGCTTGTTCGTAGCCTGGTGTATCCCACAGCATTAGTTCTCCAGTATCAGATTGCCAATGATAGTTTTGAATGCGATCCGTACTCGGTAACACATCCACTTCTGCTAACTCAGCTTGAAATAAGGTGTTAATTAAGCTGCTTTTTCCTGCACCAGTGCGCCCAGCAAGTAAGATACTGACAGGCTTTTGCTTAACTTCCTCGACAGGTTCAGCTTTCTCTAAGATTTCGCGCAGTGTTTGCGTTTGTGCTTTGGGGAGTGTTGGTGTTGTAGGGGAAAACGTGCTAGGTAGCGTAGTACCGCTGTAAAGTGCGATCGCTTGCTTACATAAGTTGCGTAAAGCAGCTTCGCGGAGTAATTGACTTAAATTAACTAATAATTGCTGCGTTGCTTGGTTACTCGAACGTTGAGTTGCTTGTTTAGCGACTGCTACTGCTGGGTTTAACAACCACTGCGCCCAGTTCCAAGCTTGCCAAACTTTTCGCGCTGATGGTTCGAGTTTTTGATACACTTCATAGGCTTGATATGCTTGCCCTACGGTAACTTGATTGAGTGCGGGGGATAACTTTTGCATCCACCGATCCATATCATCGACAGTTCCCCGAATCAATCCGTAAGCTTGAGGAATATAGATATTGAGTAAAGGGTACTTTACTTCGGGATGATAAATATGGGCAACAGCAACGACAAGATTCTGACAGCGTTGCCAAAAAATTTGCCAATCTTCCCAAATCGGGCGATCGCTTTGTGCTTTTTTCAAAGTTTCTTGTAGTGCAGTTTCTACTCGAGTTGCGGTATCACTTTTGATTGGTAGCATCTCATCGCTTGCAGATGCTAATTCCTGGCTAACTTCAGTGACAACTGCTTCGACCTGCGCCACGGCTAGGCGAGTCCACTTCACCAGCAACCAACGCCAACCAACGAATACAAGAATGAATACACCCCAAATCCAATTCACTCGCCACTCATGAATTTGCCAACCTGCTGCGAACAGTAAGAAACCGATAATTGCTGCAATTGGAGTTGCCAATATAACCCATTGCCACACTTTAAGTCGCACCATATCTTACGCCTGCCTCGATCAGAGTCTGATTGTTGATCTCATCATGCTTACTACTAGCAGTTACTGCAAGATTCGCAATCATGGCTTACTAAGGATAGTATCAAGCTCATCTGCAGCCAAATCAAATAACTACCGCTTTTTGAGCAACATCTTCATCCCGTATCGTGGGCGGAGTGTGAGCGATGGTTGCAGCACAACTGGATGATTTGGTTGTAGCGTCAAGCGAAACTTTGAGGCGAGTGTTGCCAAAAGCAAAACGGCTTCCATCATGGCGAAAGCCTTGCCAATGCATATGTGTTGACCACCACCAAAGGGGAAGTAGGCAAAGTGAGGCAACTTCTTGATCTGATTGTCTGCCCAACGCTCGGGGTAAAAAACTTCTGGCTGTTCAAAGAATCTAGAATCTCGGTGGACATTCCACTGGCATATAAATACAGTTGTACCAGCTTTCACTTCATACCCGCCAAGAACACAGTCATGTTTTGCGACTCGGCTCATTCCCCACACAGGTGGATACAGTCGCATGGCTTCCAGCACAATTTGCTCTGTGTAGCGCAACTGACGTAGATCGGCAACTGTTGGTGTGCGATCGCCCAGAACGGTTTGCAGTTCCTCGTGCAATTTCGCTTCTACTTGAGAATGCTGTGCTAAAAGAAACCATGTCCATGTCATGGCGTTGGCAGTTGTTTCGTGTCCTGCTAGAAACAAGGTCATTGCCTCATCTCGCACTTGCTGATTCGTCATTCCAGTGCCATCACCTTCGTCTCGCACTTGCAGCAGAATTGAAAGTAAGTCTCCTGTATCATCGCTGCTAGCTCTTCGCTGGTCGATAATGTGGTACACAATTTCATCTAGTTGTTGAATAGCTTTTTGGTAGCGTAAGTTACTAGGAGTAGGCATCCAGGTGGGTAGCAGATACTGATTGCTAAGTTTGGCATTAAAATCCATAACTGCATTTAAGGCAGCCTGCACCCCTGAAATTTCACCAGCAATATCGATGTTAAATAGTGCCTTAGACACAATCTGTGAAGTCAGCGACATCATATCCTGGTGAAGATCGCGGATAGAACCATCTTGCCAAGAGTCAAGTAATCGGTTGGCATAGGCAACCATCACCTGAGCGTAGTTTGCAATTCGCTCTTGGTGGAAAGCTGGTTGAACCAGACGACGCTGACGCTGCCAGAAGTCACCTTCACTGGTAAGCAAGCCGTTACCTACAACACGCAGTCCGCGTCGGTACACACTACTTTTGACAAAGTTCTGGTGCTGGGTAACTAATACTTCCTCAATCAAGTTAGGATGATTAAGCATAATGGCTGGAACCAAACCGAACTGCCAGCCAATAATGTCACCATACTTATGAGCGCACTGGCTACAGAAGTTAAGTGGATCTCGATTAACTTCTGGTATATTACCAATGAGGAAATGACCCTTAGGTCCAGGGGGAAAATTTGCAGTGGTCATAATAAATTTAGGATAAAAAGCTAAATTTTAAGTAAAGCAACAGTTGGTGAATACAACCTATGCAGCTAATAAATAATCCCTATTCCAGTTTCTTGTGCTAGATACTATCTCTATTTTCTCATAGCTGCACACAGAGAGTGGAACCCAAGCAAGATAATATTTACTGAGTCAAGTAAATTGTTGATGTGCTTATGGGGCATAAAGTTTTCCCCCATGCAGGACAGTAATGTCATTAACTTCAGACAAGACGAGGGAACTTTTCATCAATCTTTAGAGGTAAATGGCGATCGCATCCTCAGCAGTAAACTTCTGACAAGGGGCAAATATCAAGCATTAAGTATTTTATGAATAATTTTTACAAAAACTTATACCTTTATTGAAAAGGGTTACTTGAGTTTGTTGCTAATAGTTAGAAGCTCAAATTTATAGATTTTGATTTTGTAACAGAATTTGAGTTTTTGTCTATCAATATTAAGGAATCAATGTGTCACTAACGCCTAGAAGATGAATTCCATAGCACAAAAATTGCCGTTTTAAATTTTGCAACTGAGCCAACCAATTAATAAGTCAAAATTCGTAATCTGTCATGTGCAGTAGTCAGTATAGACCTTATAAGGCACTCATCAGTATAAATCAGGAGTTTTAAAATGACAGTTATCACAGCCACACATACGTTCACCAGCAGTAACTTTGAAACCATTGAAACAGCATTTAACATTCCTCGCCGGAGAATTTGTGTTTTCCCAAAAGTGCCACTGCGCGTGAGAACCGCATTTTTTACTACTACCAACTCGATGAGTGGTTGCATTAACTATGGTGGAACAGCCTCAATTGCCGTCCAGCGGGTTCAAGCTAAGGGTTTTCCAGGTCAAACGATCCAGATTGAGCAAAGTCTTCCCGTTGGCAGCTAATATTAGGTTATACTTACCTAGATTCTTGGGTATAGGGTACATTGACAAAGTTGACGTTATCCCAAAAATAACTTATAAGCTGGATTCTGACTTTCATCCCAATATCGATAGCCCAAAGTATCGAGAAATGCTTGCCACTGTTTCATCTCGTGGGGTGGTACTTGCATTCCGACAACAATTCTCCCGTAGTCTGCACCGTTGTTGCGGTAGTGAAATAAACTGATATTCCAATCAGGACTCATTGAACCAACAAACTTCATTAACGCGCCAGGGCGTTCGGGAAATTCAAAGCGGTAGAGTAACTCATTGTGCGCTAGTGGAGAATGTCCGCCAACCATGTGTCGTAAGTGCAATTTTGTCAGTTCGTCATCGGTTAAATCAATCGTCTTAAAGCCACATCCTTCAAATGTTTCGACCAACTTAACCTGATCCGCACGATTTTGAATTTGCACTCCTACAAAAATATGCGCTTCTTTTTCATCTGCAATGCGATAGTTAAACTCGGTTAAGTTGCGCTTACCGATACATTCACAAAACTTGCGTAAACTACCCTGTTGTTCGGGAATAGCAACTGCATAGATAGCTTCGCGGCGTTCGCCTAGTTCTGCACGTTCGGCAACAAACCTGAGACGATCAAAGTTCATATTTGCACCGCAAGCAACCGCAACAAGTGTTTGTTCTTGGATTTGTTCGCGTTCGACATAAGCTTTGGCAGCAGCGATCGCTAATGCTCCTGCAGGTTCTAAAATTGAGCGTGTATCTTCAAATACATCTTTGATTGCGGCACAGGTAGCATCCGTATCAACCAGCATAATTTCATCAACATACTGCTGACACAAGTGAAACGTTTCTTCACCAACTTCGCGCACCGCAACACCATCTGCAAATAAACCAACTTGCGACAATCGCACGCGTTTTCCTGCTTTGAGTGACTGAGACATCGCATCGGCATCAACAGGTTCAACACCAATTATCTTAATTTCTGGACGCAACCTCTTCACATACGCTGCAATTCCCGAAATCAATCCGCCACCACCAATCGCGACAAAAATAGCATGAATTGGTTGTTGATGTTGCCGCAGAATTTCCATCCCAATGGTTCCCTGTCCTGCAATCACCTCTGGATCGTCAAACGGATGGATAAAAGTCAAGCCTTTTTCAGCTTCCATCTGACGCGCATACGCATAAGCATCATCGTAGGTATCACCGTGTAAAACTACCTCTCCACCACGCGATCGCACTGCGTCAACTTTAACTTGAGGTGTTGTTACTGGCATCACAATAAATGCCTGTGTTCCTAACTGACGCGCCGCTAAAGCAACACCTTGGGCGTGATTTCCCGCCGAAGCCGCAATGACACCCTGTGATAGCATCTCTGGGGGCAGATTTACCATTTTATTATAAGCACCCCGCAGCTTGAAGGAAAACACCGATTGCATATCTTCGCGCTTGAGGAAAATTTTATTATTCAGCCGTGCGGATAGATTTGCAGCATAATCAAGCGGTGTTTCTTGCGCGACATCGTACACGCGGGCAGTCAAGATTTGTACTAAATAGTCGCACAGCATGGGATGAGTCTATTTAAGTGCCGAATAAGAGATAATTTTACTTTACTGCGAGATAGGATGAGGAAGAAAGTGCGATCGTGTGTGGCAATGATTCAAACCTTACCAGAACGCATGAGCTTTGCAGAATTTGTCGAGTGGTATCCAGACAACGGCAGACGCTATGAGCTACATAATGGAATTGTTATCGAAATGCAACCTACTGGTTCCCACGAACTAATTGCGGGTTTTCTTGCCGAAGAACTAACATTAGCAATTCGCACCGCCAAACTCCCTTACACGATTCCTCGTACTTGCTTAATAAAACCGCGTTTTCCTGATTCGGGATATCAACCCGATATTGTGATACTTAATCGTACAGTTCTTACAGAAGAACCTCTTTGGGAGAAAGCGTCAACGATTCAATACGGTAAAACAGTTCCATTGGTCATTGAAGTTGTCAGTACAAACTGGCAAGATGATTATGCGCACAAGCTAGTGGAATATGAAGCGATGGCTATTCCTGAATACTGGATCGTCGATTTTCGGGCTTTGGGAGCAGTGCGTTATATCGGTAAACCAAAGCAACCTACAATTACGGTGTGTCAATTGGTTGAAGGTGAATATCAGATGCAGCGCTTTATTTCCGGTCAACGCTTGGATTCTAACATTTTTCCAGAACTCGATTTAACTACTAATACAATTTTTCAAGCCGCACAAATGTAGAAGAGTTGTAGGCGATCGCTTTGGGCGCTACGCGCAATCGCTTGTACGATAAATAAAAGCTACCAGTCACAAACTATGCATCAACAACTCATCCTCCCCACAATGGGCTGTGGTACTTGGGCGTGGGGTAATCGCTTGCTTTGGGGCTACGACGAAAGCATGGATAGTCAATTGCAAGCTGTTTTTAACCTCTGCGTGAGTCATGGTGTCACATTGTTTGATACAGGTGATTCTTATGGAACTGGGCGCTTAAACGGGCGCAGCGAATCGTTGTTGGGACGTTTTGCTAGGGAGTATAACGGTGCGGGTAAAGAAGACATCTGCATTGCAACTAAACTAGCAGCGTATCCTTGGCGATTAACACGTCAGTCAATGGTGAAAGCTGGCAAATCTTCTGCCCAACGCTTGAGGCGAAACGTCGATTTGGTACAGATGCACTGGTCTACAGCTAATTATGCGCCTTGGCAAGAAGGTGCGCTTTTAGATGGTCTTGCAGAACTCTACGAACAGGAATTAGTTAAAGGCGTAGGATTATCTAATTATGGACCAAAACGACTGCAATGGGTGCATAAAAGATTTAGTGAGCAAGGAGTACCAATCGCAACTCTACAAGTTCAATACTCATTGCTATCTACCTATCCTGTGACGCAGTTGAGATTAAAAGATGTTTGTGATGAACTGGGAATAAAACTAATTGCCTACAGCCCACTTGCACTAGGTATACTCACAGGAAAATACTCCGAAAAAGGTTCTTTCCCAAAAGGTATTCGCGGACTATTGTTTCGACAGTTATTACCAGGAACTCAACCACTTTTATCATGTCTGCGCGAGATAGCGCAATCAAGAAACAAAACAATGTCGCAGGTAGCACTTAATTGGTGTATCTGCAAAGGAACTATCCCGATTCCTGGTGCCAAATCAGTAGAACAGGCAAAAGAAAATATTGGTGCTTTAGGTTGGAAATTGGATGCTAACGAGATTGCAGAATTAGATCGAGCAGCCGCAAGCGTTGATAAAAAAATGGTGCAAAACATCTTTCAGACTAAGTAAGTAAATACAAATATTTTTTAAATCACTTTTTAAAACGGTTTTTTATAAACTACTTTTATTTAGATGATTCAGCGTGTTAACACAGAAGGTTCTGCATAGGCATCCAAATCTGATAAATATACAAAAATATATGACTAACACCTGAGTAGCAAGAAAATTAAGAAAATTTCTGTTCTATGGGCAAAACAGCAGTGACAGCTATTTATTAAGGAGATGTTCCTTGATCTCATTTAGTGACTACAAAAGCAAAGCTTCTCAATACATTACTTTCATCGACTCAGAATTTTACCCAGACTACCTTGATGAAGCAAGAACTATTTACAGTAGTGTTATAGAACAGTTTGCAGAGTTAGCTAGTATGGCTAGTAGTGCTAGTGACTTGCTTACAAGCATTGCAGAGAAACCAAACCCGTCTCGAACTCAGTTGTTACGAGTTTTTCGTAAGTATGTATCACCGGACACCTCTGTTGAAATGTTAAAGGTCAAGAAGAAAATTCCATCCATCATTGAGAACTATGGACATAGATTTAGAACCATAGAGGAAGTTAGAGTAAATTTAGCAAGCCGTCCAAACCCTGATGAAGCACTCATGGCTATTCTTATGGAGTATAAAAGCCGTGGACAAAAAGGATACGAACTAACGGAAGCGTTCTTTTTGTGGTTCGAGTCAAATTTTGATTCAGAGTATTTGATTCAAGGTCCAGTACGTGCTGGAAGAGATGTAATGCTTGATGAAGTGTTAAAGGATTGGGATGCAAAAACACCAGCAGACATTCTTATTTCTCGTCAGGATAAAACGCCATTGGTTGTAGGCTTTGCCCGTTACGATTCAGATCGAGGAGGAGCGCAAGAGGATGATCGTACAGGCGGAAACAGAGATAAAGTGACTGACATTCTCAGATATGCTGATACATATAAGTTACCTCTAAAAGTATTTTTTCTAAATGACGGTCCAGGACTTACGCTCGGTTCTATGTGGAATGACTACGCTGCGCTAGAAAACTACGGTAGGGGAAGAGTGATGGTGTGTACTCTCAAAATGCTGGAGGAAAGATTCACTAGAGATTGGCTTGAAAGTTAAGTTTACTATACCACTCCTTAACTAAAGCTTCTGAAATGCTTTGAAGATCTGACGAAAACTCGAAATATACATCAAGTCCGGTGCGTAACACTCTACTAGTGTTCAACAAGGATTCCTGTTTTATCTTAGTTCCATTACTATTAACAAAGTCGCCCATCGCCTCAGTACCTGAGCTTAGGCGATGAACTGTTGTTTCTATCGCAAGTGAGGAATTATCTATCGCTATCCATTGCCTTTTTAGTTCTTCCGCAACTGCCACTGTTGTACCACTGCCAGAAAAAGCATCTAGTACTAGATCGCCCGTATTAGAAGAGGCAAGAATAATACGCCTAAGTATTTCTGAGTTCTTTTCAGTGGGATAGCCTGTAATCTTAATATTTTGATTATGGGCATCCTTAAAATCAAGCCAAATATCTTGAACTGGAATTCCTTTACTGTTATCAAGATACACTTTTCGTCTAGGATTACCTGTTGGCGACCAATAAATTTCACCTCTTGCATCCATTTCATCTAAAGTTTCTGGTGTATATTGCCAATGCTTACCAGGAGGTGGAAGCATTCCTTTCCACCGTTGTCCTGTAGCACCATTCCTTGTTCCTGGAGCATGAATAGGAACTTTTTTATAACGTCTTCCAGTTCCTTCTTCTACATATTGATATTCTTTTTTAGCTGTATCATCTGTCCAGGCTTCAAATGCTTGGTTCCATACATAGTTTTCACTTTTGGTATAGAACAAGATATAGTCTGAAATATTTCCGTACTGCTTGCGAGTATAATTCTTAGGGTTACATTTCTTTCTTGCGATCCAATTTCGGAAATTCTTAGAGCCGAAAATTTCGTCCATCAGAACTTTGACAGGAAAAGCCATATTGTCATCTAGATGGACATAAATAGAGCCATCATTAGCTAGTAGTTCTCTGAGCAAAATTAACCGTTGGCGGAGAAACTCTAGGTAGTCAGCCCCATTAATCAAATCATGATACGCGTGACTCTGCTTTCTAGATTCAAAGCCAGAACCTGTAGCATATGGTGGATCAATATATATAAGCCTAACTTTTCCTGCAACATTAACATCATCCAATAAGGCTTTAAGAACCCTTAAGTTTTCGCCATAAATCAATCGATTTCTAGGCTGCTTTTCTACAAAGATGCTACGGTGAGGTTCTCTCAGCGCTTTATCATCTGTACGAATAACGCAATTCAACTGCGCTGGAGCAATATTAAAAATTTCTTCAACTGCTACCTTCCCTTCATACTCTAATCTGAAGGGCATTCTATTGCCATTCCTCGAAGTACCATTACGTTTAAGTTTACTTGGTATCCCTGTAGCCATCTAACGATTGTTCCTGATGATCTTGATTTTGACTTTCGAGAAATTCATTGAGATCCTGCCTACGAACTCTCAAAATTTTTGGTCCCACTTTTGTAGCTTTCAGCCGATTAGATGAGATCCATCGTTGCACTGTTCTCTGATGCACTCGAAGGATCTCTGCTATTTCGTTAGTGGTTAAAAACTGTTCGTTTTCCCCACGATGCTCTCCTTGCTCTTGTCGCTTTTGTCGCATAAGTCGCTTTTGATGTATCTTACCTTTAAGATGTTTGCGTCGCAACTATCGCTTTTGTCGCCTTACAATAAGGATACTTCAGTTGTACTACACCACCCTCATATCCATTGCATTTAAGCAATTGTTTTGCCTTGGACGGTTGACAACTGCTGATGATCATTTTCGGATTATCTACCGCTGCTCAACGTAGCTGTTAGATAGATCAGTTTTCTGCCCATATACCCGATTAGGTGACTGAGGCAGATAAACTACATGCAGTCACGTACGCAGCATGGAGGCAGGTTCATCCCAGGTGAACCTCTGAAGATGTTCTTCGATTCTGGGTTCCTAACCAACTCGGCGATCGCGCGACAATGGTTTATCAGTGGAAATAGTGGTTTCGTGGATGCAAGGAGCGAATATAACTGAACATTCACCTTACCCATCGCATCTCTCTGATACTTGAGGTAGCTGACATTAAGCTTTTAGTATTGCAGTTAACATAGTATTCTAGGAGATCTCCTAGAATGGCGATTGCACAACATCCACCAATGTTGATTTACAGGAGAAACCTGGAATAGCTAGAACAACGATGAACGCGCAGGAAACACTAGAAAAATCTCATCGCAACGACTTCGCCTGGTGGTTCTGGTTCGTTGTGCCACTGTATCCGTTTAGCAAGCGGCGGACGATTCGCAAAGAGGTAGTTAAAGATACTGTTTGGACTTTTGACCAAGTTCAAGGAATTTTCTACGTTGTCGTGCCAATTCGCATGACTGTTGTGAAGCTCAATCAAGGCTTGTTAATCTATGCACCTGTTGCACCTACTCCAGAGTGTATCCGGCTTGTCAATGAATTAGTTGCCGAACACGGCGATGTCAAGTATATTATCTTACCAACAATCTCTGGGATTGAACACAAAGTTTTTGTCGGTCCGTTTGCTCGCCGCTTTCCCAATGCTCAAGTGTTTGTTGCGCCGAATCAGTGGAGTTTTCCGCTGAATTTACCGCTCAGTTGGCTGGGGTTTCCACGCGATCGCACGCACGTACTACCCCAAGATAGCAGCCAAGTGCCTTTTGCCGATGAGTGCGACTATGCTATCCTCGGTGCAATTGAACTTGGACCTGGGCGATTTTCTGAAGTTGCCTTCTTCCACAAAAAATCGCAGACATTACTTGTGACTGACTCGGTAGTTTCTGTACCCGAAGAACCACCCGCGATTGTTCAACTTGATCCTTATCCGCTACTCTTCCACGCTAAAGATAGTGCCACAGACGCGATCGCAGACACCCAAAGCAATCGCCGTAAGGGATGGCAACGTACTGCACTATTTGCTTTGTACTTTCGTCCTAGCGTCCTTGATGTTGTTAACTGGGGTGAGGTACTGCGTAATGCCTTTAAAGCACCAGATCGTTCGCGCAAAAATTATTTTGGGCTTTTTCCGTTTAAATGGACACACAATTGGCAACCATCATTCGAGGCGCTATGCGGAAATGGTCGTTTATTTGTTGCACCAATTCTGCAAACTCTGATTCTCAACCGCGCACCCAAAGAAACTATCAACTGGGCGAATAAAGTAGCAAGTTGGAATTTTGAGTGGATTATTCCTTGTCATTTTGATGCACCGATTAAAGCGCGATCGCAGCAGTTTAGACAAGCATTTGACTTTTTAGAACAACACAATACATTTCCATTACCCAAAGAAGATTTTCAACTCCTGAAAGATATTGATGCAGGTTTATCTAAGTTTGGTATTGTACCACCACCCCTAGACAAGAGTTAGAGCCAATTACCCATTACCAATTACCTATTACCTAACCTCCAATAAATTAAGACTGAATCCCCTTAAACCGCGCTTTTGCCAATTGAAATGCTTCTTGCATCACAGCTTGAATTTTCTGCGGATCGGGTTTTTTACCGCCCATCAAGTCACCGAAGTAAACACACGCAGCTTCTCCTAGTGACCAAGTATAAGCCGCAGCCCAAGAAGCCGCGATCGCACTGCCAAAACCAGGGATAAATTTCACGATCTCGCGCCCAATCGCTTGCGCTAAAAAACCACCCGCGATCGCACTAACGACACCTCCCGCTTGCGATCGCGATAATGTCTGTCCATACAACTTTCCGAGTAGCCCTACCATTGATACTTGCAATGCTGTTAATACGGGCATTGTGGCAAAAGGTAATGGAACGGCGGCAAGTGTCGCTGCCATAATTGAGAATGGTAAGATGTAGCGCCGTCCAACATCGCGGTAAAGGTTGCCAATTTTTTCGCCAACTTCCTGATCTAATAGCTGATGAATTGCACGGGCTTCGGCTTCAGGAAGTAAGTCGGCAAGAGTATCTCGTAAAGCTTCTAAGCCATAAAATACCGGAGTATAGCCATCTTCTTCAAGAGTAAAGTCGATCATCACGGAGCGATCGCACAATCCACTAAACGTTTCTTGCATTGCTGCAAAAGCGCGATTTACGTCGGTGTAGTTGGGTGGATAAGTTGGATGATCTTCAATTCCTGGAGGATAAACCTCGTGCAAGCACGTTACGGCTAGTAAACAAGGAATCGCCGGATATTTCTGCCGCAGTTGTGTGGCAATTTGTCGTAGTGTATCAGTAGCAAAATCATTGATTTTGACTGTGAGAATCAAAACTCTCGCGCGGTTACTTTCTTGCTGTAATCCAATTAATTCCTCAACTATGATTTGAGTATTTTGATTGACATCTCCTAGCCCAACGGTATCGGTAAAAATCAGTAACGGTAGATCGCTTGCAGGATAAGCATAGCGTTCAGTATGTTGCGTATGCGGGCGAAATCCTTGACCGATAATTTCTGCTGAGACTCCGGTAAGTCCCCGTACAATTGAACTTTTTCCTGCTTGGGGTTTACCGATTAGCAGTGCTTCTGTTGTTGGTAATTCAGCACGGACTGTCGCTAAAATTTCTGCGATTTGCTCGTCACTAATACTAAACCATTTCGTTACGGTTTGTGCAGGATCGATAGGTAATGCTTGCCAAAAACGCGATGTTGTGCTATGCCAAAGATTGGCAATTTGGTTTTTCCAATCATTCACCACTGATTCATCGCTTTGAGAATCTGCGGGTGGTAATTCGGGATCGCGTTGTTCAGTCATTTGTATTGCAACAGCAAATATAAGAATAAATCTTGTGCGGCTGTTACCTTAATTTTAATTTATTGGACTGAGCGAATGAATTCACTAGCTAAATAAAATCGAAGTTTATGCAGGTGAACTTATTCATACTCGATGGGCGACATACCTTCTTATCCTCTAGTGTGCGCAGGTACACTGTGTTTGAATAGCCCCGACTTTAGTCGGAAGGCGTCTGTAATTTTAGTTCCAATCGGCTTGCTGTGATTGTCTAGCTTCATATTTTAAGCGATCGCCTTCTTCGTAAATTTCATTAGCTAGGGCTTCTAAATCGTCAGCGATTGACATCATTGCTTGTTTCTTTTGCTTGAGAATCGCTAACTCGTTGTCATGGTCTTTTGCAACTCGATCAATTTCTGCAAATAATTCTTTGTATTCATCAGGTGGATTCTCTAACCAACTGGTAAATTCTTTTTGATGTTGCTGTACAATCTCTATTGTTTGTTCCCAAGAGGATTTACGGCGCATATCTAGCGATTTAAGAGCCTCATATTTTGTCTTGAGTTGCTTGATTGTACTAACTGCGGCAATCTCATAGACTGTGACTTTGAGTTTTTGCAGGTTCATATTTTTATCCGATTGTGGGTTCTGCTGCTAGGCTTTTTAATTTGCGGAGAAATTGCTCATTTATTGCGCGTAGTTCCTGATTTTCTTGTGTTAAGGTGAGAATTTGGCGTTTTTGTTCTGCAATTAAAGCTCTCGCTTCATCGCGTTCCCTTTTGTAGCGTTGCGTATGGGCGACTCTTCCCCCTAGACTTTGGTTATTCTTAGCAAGTTCGCGTCTGCGCTTTTCAACTGCATCGTACTGCTTCTTGAGTTGCTCTAATTCTTTGTTTAATTCTTCTGCTGCTTTGTTGCTTTCAATCTCAACTCGTAGCGCCTCATTCTTGGCTGACAACGAAGTTATGCGTGTTTCAAGCTGTTGCAATTCCTGATCTTTGCCGAAAAGCTTTTCTTGCAGTACTTTGATAAGACGTAATAGCTGAGATTTCTGTTGATGTATTTCTTTGTAAGCGTCTTCAATCTCATTAGCGCGATCGCGTAGACAACTAGCCCGATGTTGAAGAACTTTTGCGGTACATTCATATTTAATAATCGCAATAATGCGGCTGCGTTCTGGTTCTGTTACTTGTTGAACCTCTGGGCTTTGCCACAGCGTGTCATAGTTAGTACATTCATGACGCAGTTTGTACGTTGGTATTTGTTGGGCAATTGCCTCAATTTTTTCGTAGTTTTTTAACTGAACCCTGTCGTGCCAATAATCGAATAATGCTTTATTATCTAACATAAAACTACTTTTCAGCTTAGCTGTTGCCTTTAATGCCACAGTACAGAAAAGCTATGTAGAAGAGTGTTATCTTGAGTCGGCTTCAAGAAATCTTTATCGAAATATACAGATTTCCTCTGATATTTTTCATATTTCAGTTTTAAAAGCTGGTGACAAGATTTGAACTTGCGACCGGCTGATTACAAATCAGCTGCTCTACCACTGAGCTACACCAGCACAATAAATAAATATAGCAAAAATGTAGTCATTAGATCAAGGCTTTTGTTCAAGCGAAGTAGGGAGGCTGAGTTAGACATCACACCTGCTGAGGCGGTAATCGGTCATAGGTAATGGGAAGTTACTCAATATTCTTACCAATTACCAATTACCTGTTACCTGTTACCAACTTTTTAATATTGTTACAAAACGACTACCTATGTACTGGGCTAAGTGAAAAAAATCTGGTACGGTTTATCTTTATCAGGTAAACGCAGGTAACATCCAGGATTGGCATGGCAGCATTCACAGGACGCGATTTATTAAGCTTGGCTGACTTAGACGCAGATGAAGTGAAACAGTTATTGCAACTCGCAGCAGAGTTAAAAGCGGGAAAGCAACTGCACTGTAATAAAGTCCTGGGACTACTGTTTTACAAAGCTTCCACACGCACACGGGTGAGTTTCTCCGTCGCGATGTATCAACTTGGCGGACAAGTCATTGATTTGAATCCTGATGTGACTCAAGTGAGTCGCGGCGAACCTGTAGAAGATACAGCGCGAGTTTTGGATCGCTATTTAGATATTTTGGCAATTCGTACGTTTGAACAGCAGCAACTGGAAACTTTTGCACACTACGCTAAAATTCCGGTAATTAATGCGTTAAGTGACTTGGAGCATCCTTGTCAAATATTAGCTGATTTGTTGACCGTTCAAGAGTGTTTTGGTAATTTAGCAGGATTAACACTCACTTACGTCGGCGATGGCAATAATGTAGCACACTCGCTGATGTTGGGTTGTGCATTGGTGGGAATGAATGTCCGCGTTGCAACACCTGCGGAATTTGTACCAGATGCTAAAGTTGTAGAGCAAGCAAAAGCGATCGCCCAAAATAAATCTGAAGTGACTGTCACTCAAGATCCTGAAGCTGCTGCCAAAGGTGCTAGCGTACTTTATACAGATGTATGGGCAAGTATGGGGCAAGAATCACAAGCAAATTCAAGAATTCCTGTATTTCAGCCGTATCAAATTAACGAACAGCTACTGAGTCTTGCTGATTCTGACGCAATTGTTCTACACTGCCTACCAGCGCATCGCGGTGAAGAGATTACAGATGGTGTGATGGAAGGTTCTCAATCGCGAGTGTGGGATCAAGCAGAAAATCGACTTCATGCCCAAAAAGCACTACTCGCAAGTTTGCTAGGAGTCGAATAAGTAGTAAACTCTCAATTACCAATTACCAATTACCAAGAGCATAATTTTCTCAACTTTTCAAAGAAAAATTACTTTATCAGTAGTTTCTTTTGCTATTCGGGGCAATAATGTAGTACGAATGTTCTTATAGATATTTATATTTTAGCTCCCGAACCATGATGGAACCCCTCACCGAAGCTCAACAACAATTGTATGACTGGCTAAGTGAATATATTCGCCAACACCAGCATTCGCCATCGATTCGTCAGATGATGCAGGCGATGAATTTGAAGTCACCTGCACCGATTCAAAGTCGTTTAGAACATCTCCGCATCAAAGGATACATCGAATGGACAGAAGGTAAAGCAAGAACAATTCGGATACTCAACCGCGTGCAACAAAGTGTCCCTGTTTTGGGTGCGATCGCTGCGGGTGGTTTACTCGAACCATTTACTGACACTGTGGAACAGTTGGATTTTTCTAACTTATTTTTACCACCACACACGTATGCTTTGCGCGTTGTCGGTGACAGTATGATTGAAGATTTGATTACAGAGGGTGACTTGGCAATTATGCGCCCAGTCTCCGAACCAGAAAAACTCCGCAATGGTACGATTGTTGCTGCACGAGTAGATGGATATGGTACAACTTTAAAACGATTCTACCGTCGCGGCGATCGCGTAACTCTCAAACCAGCAAATGCTAAATATAACCCGATTGAAGTTGTGGCAACGCAAGTACAAGTGCAAGGTATGCTTGTTGGTGTTTGGCGTGACTATAACTAATAGCGATTAGCAATTAGCTTTTAGCTGTTAGCTAAATCCACAACAACGTCGAAGTTTAAATAAAAAATGCGGCGGATGATTTCACAGGCTATTAGCATTCGAGTCGCTAATAGCTTTGTGCTTTCAACGCTTAAAAGTATTATATAATACTTTTAATCTAAGTAATTTCCGAGAAAATAGCAGATTGTAGATTAAATTGCTATTGTGAATTGCTGGACGAAGTAACAACGATGAATGATGTTGATTAGTTGAGAAGTTAAAGTTGCCGCAAGTTTGGGGTTTTTAAGTTAGATGTACCTACAACAATATCCGGTTAAACAAACACAGACGAAGCAATATCACTCTCAACGCGAAGCCTTCGGCGGTATGCTCTTCGACCATGCTACGCAAACGCGTAGTGACCATCGCACTAAACTTCGCTTAGTTGTTGCAGAAAATAAAGACAACTATCAAGTTGATTTATCTGTTGTAAATAAGATACCACCAGGTTGTCCGCAAATACCACCGTTTATACAGTTACGTCACTACCAACGTCAAGCCGTGTCAAGTTGGTTTGCTAATAACGGTAGAGGGACACTGAAAATGGCAACAGGTAGCGGTAAGACAATTACAGCACTCTGCATTGCTGCTGAACTGTATCAAAAAATTGGGTTACAAGTATTACTAGTTGTGTGTCCGTACCAGCATTTAGTGACTCAGTGGGCAAGAGAATGTGAAAAATTTAATCTACAACCGATTTTAGCTTTTGAGAATTTACACAAGTGGCACTCTGCACTATCAACTCAGTTATATAACGTGCGATCGCTTAATCAAAGGTTTCTCACGGTAATTACGACAAACTCGACTTTAATAGGGGATGGATTTCAATCGCAACTCAAGTACTTTCCTGAAAAAACGTTGATTGTGGGAGATGAAGCGCATAACTTAGGCGCACCCCGATTAGATGAATGTTTACCGCGCCGTGTAGGTTTACGGTTAGCACTTTCAGCAACACCTGAAAGATATTTTGATGAGGAAGGAACGCAGTCTTTGTTTGATTATTTTGGCAAAGTTCTGCAACCTGAGTTTACTTTAAAAGATGCAATCGCCCAAGGTGCTTTAGTACATTATCTCTACTATCCAATTTTAGTAGAATTAACCGAATCAGAAAGCTTAGCTTATGCTAAATTAACGAAAAGAATAGGTAGAGCATTGTTATTTCAACAACGCGATAATATTGCCCTAGAAAACTTAGAGAACGAAGATTTAACACCGTTACTTATGCAACGTGCTAGGTTAATCGGTGCAGCAGAAAACAAATTAAATGCTTTACGCGATTTGATGGCTACTCGTCGCGAAACAACTCATACTCTTTTTTATTGCAGTGACAGCGCACAGAATCAGAATATTGCGCAGCGTTCTTCGCTCGATCAACTCAACGCTGTTGCCAAACTTTTAGGATTAGAACTGGGTTTTCGAGTCAGTACTTACACCGCCCAAACACCTTTACAAGAACGCGAAAACTTACGCCGTCAATTTGAAACAGGTGAGTTACAAGGTTTAGTCGCAATTCGTTGTTTAGATGAAGGTGTCGATATTCCGGCTATTCAAACAGCAGTGATTTTAGCAAGTTCAGGAAATCCTCGGCAATTTATTCAGCGCCGCGGTAGAGTCTTGCGCCCACATCCAGGTAAAGAACGCGCCACGATATTTGACATGATTGTTTTACCACCAAAGTTAGATCGAGAAGCTTTAGAAGTTGAGCGCAATTTGCTACGCAAAGAATTACGGCGGTTTGTCGAATTTGCAGATTTGGCTGATAATTCTGGTGAAGCAAGGATGCAATTATTCAGCTTACAAAAAAGATATAATTTATTGGATTTTTAAAAAGTGACTAAGCCTATTTAAGGCGATCGCTCTCTACCAATCTTCAATCACTGTACCGATAATCTTATGCTAATTGACCCCGAATACTAATAGACAACTAGAAGCGGCATAATGGTAAGCAGCAGGCAACTTTGAATTACTGATAACCTCTCCACTGTCCGCACAAAGACATTGTTAGTCTGCCAATTACTATAGCCCCAAGGTATGTTTCAATGCCACATCAATGTTTTGTGTTGGTAGTGAGCCGATAACACGATAAAGAGTTAGGGAAGAGTACCAGAACAACATCACCTCGCTTCAAGGTTAGCTTTGGCATCATCGTAGTTGTCATAAATACTCATTTCGGGACTATCCCAATCATCCGAGAAGGGAGCAAGATTTGCTTTTAGCACTTTAGCATGCTCTCTATCGATGCCCTGAGATTCTAAATCAATCTCGTTTGAGCCGACAAAGGTAACAATTACCCTAGTTCCTTCAGGTATATTACTGGGATCTTCTGTGATTTCTACACAACCATTGTGGTAAATGCCTTCAACACTTACTAATATTTTTACCTCCCTAAAACTCAAACTTAACAAAATTCTAATTTGGACAAGAACTTACTTTTGACTTCCCTAATACTGCGTTGCAAAGAATGGAACTAAGATTTTGGAAAAGAGGTAAAAGTTAGCTTACCTTAAGGGCTGCTTTTAAAAACGCTGTCACAACTGGATGAGGAGTTTGAGAAGTTGAACGGGCTTGAGGAACAAACAGCGTTCCCATAAAAAAGGGATGATCGCAAAGCTCAATGACTCGTACTTCACCTTCACTGTCTGAACCTGTTACCCTTAATGATTGACTCTTCAAGTAAGCCACATAATCTGGATTGACGCCAAAATTGCAATAGTATTGTTCAACGGCTGTTAAAGAATTATAAATTGTTGCAATTTGAGATCCTTCTACAAAGGCTAACTTCATTTCTCGTCCTGCTAGCGAACAATCGAGTTGCGAAATAAAAAGATGCGAGGCGTAAGGATCGTTTTCCTGGCTTTGAGCCTCCTGAAAGCCAAGAACATGGCGTGCATACTCAAGCACCATATGCTGGAATCCTCCACAGGTTCCTAAACAGGGGATTTTGTTCTCGCGAGCATAGCAAATTGCCCAAAGCATCTTATCCATATTTTTATACGGACTACCAGGCGCAATCCAAATCCCAGCATAAGTGTCAAATAGTGAACTGTTAATGTCTTGGGTTGAAATCCAATGTGCCTCAATTTCAGATGCTAGCAATGAACGGGAATGAGCGATCGCCCTCTTTGTTGCAATATGTGGCTCAAACGTGGGTGTATATTCTCCAAGTATTGCAATACAAGTCACTGCTTACAGCTCCTAATTCTGTAGTTTAGTCCAGCTTAGTTGCCATATAATCATGAGTCAAATTGATTTGTTACATAAATCGCATGAAACGAATTCATATTACTCTGGCACAGATTCAAGCATTTGTAATGGTTGCAGAAGCTAAGAGTTTTACCATCGCAAGTGAACACTTAGGAATGACTCAATCAGCGGTAAGCCATGCGGTTGCGGCTTTAGAAAAAGAACTTCAGGTTTCTCTGTTAGAGCGCGATCGCAATGGTATTTTTATAACTGAAATCGGGCAACGAGTCTTGCTCTACGCTCAGGATATGCTAACCAATGCAGAACGCATTCGCCAGGAAACATCAGCAGCAGTGGGGTTGGCAACTGGAAAAGTTCGCTTAGGTAGTTTTCCCAGCGTCTCTGCTCGTTTTCTTCCAGGACTTTTACGTCAATTTCGACAACGTTACCCTGGTATTGAAGTAGTTTTGTTTGAAGGAACTGATGATGAAGTAAGAGAGTGGATTCATACTCGTGCAGTAGATGTTGGTGTTGTTGTCTTACCTGCTGACGGGTTAGAGACAGTATCTATTGCTCAAGATGAGTTTTTAGCAGTAGTTGCACGCAACCATCAACTTGCAGAACAACACCAGATTCATATCCGTCAACTTTCACATGAACCATTTATTATGTCGAAAGCAGGCTGTCAACCTCTGATTACAGCTATGTTTCGCCAAGCAAAAATAACTCCTAAAACTCAGTTTGAAGTTATCGATTTGCGGACAATTTTTGCGATGGTTCAAGAGGGAATGGGCGTGACTATTGTACCTGAGATGGCTCTCCCAACTGATTCTTCCGGTCTTCATATAATGTCTCTTAAACCCAAACATTTTAGGCATCTTGCTTTTGCTGTTCCATCACTAGAAACAGCTACACCTGCGGTTGTAGAGTTTTTGAACGAGGCAAAGGTTTGGATGCAATCTTTAAGCAGCGACGTTGCGACCTAACTTGATACCAATTAATGCAGGTAGTGACTTTTGATATTTGTTTTTCGAGATGAAAGATGTAAATTGTTGTGCTAGTTTCTCTGGAGTATTTTGACAAGATAGGGTATACTTAAGATAATAGAGATATTAGCAAAAAAAATAAAATTAACTAAATTGCCATTATAAAAAAATGCTTTGCTATTCATATAGTATCAAAAAACAGAATCAAAAATAAAGTCTTTTGTCACATTTAGAAAAACTTAATATGATTCAATCTTTTAATGCATAGATAGCTGGAAGTTGTCGATATTGTTCATCCAGATCAATACCATAGCCGACAATAAAGCGATCGCCAATTGTTAC
This sequence comes from Gloeocapsopsis sp. IPPAS B-1203, assembly GCF_002749975.1. Classification (NCBI taxonomy): domain Bacteria; kingdom Bacillati; phylum Cyanobacteriota; class Cyanophyceae; order Chroococcidiopsidales; family Chroococcidiopsidaceae; genus Gloeocapsopsis; species Gloeocapsopsis sp. IPPAS B-1203. Next base: position 43,122 of record NZ_PEIG01000015.1, read on the forward strand.
GCCCAAATAATCAATCTCAACTGAAACTTGACGGCGAGAAGGTTTACTTAGTAATGCACACAGCTTAAGCGATGCTGGGTTTTGATTTTGAATTGCTTGCAGTGCTGTTGAAGTAGAAAGTCCTGTATCTACAATGTCTTCTATCAAAATGACATCTTGATGAGTAGCGACGCCTGGTGATAGCCCCATCAACATTTTAACCTCCCCTGAACTCACTGTTGCAGAACCATAGCTTGATAGCCGCATCAATTCAATATTGCGAATGGGAGTTTGCATTTGACGGATGAGATCGGCAAGAAAGACAAATGAACCTTTGAGGACACCAACTAAAACCGGAGTGCGATCGCGATAGTCTCGATCCAACTCATATGCTAGACGTTTAACGATATCAGCAATTTCTTGCTGAGAAATGAGCGGAACTTTGTTTGCCATAATTTTTCTTAGCATCTTCGTCTGTGATGCTGACAACTTCAAATCGCAACTAGTATCAAGATACGAATGCTTTTGCCATAAAATCATCTAACTCTGTAATTTTTGCTTGTTTTTCTTCAGGACTCAAAAAGGTTGCTTGAAAAGAATTCTTCATCATTTGATAAATATCTTGTTGACTCAAGCCTAAAGCTACCTGAATTTGTTGTAAATTCTCAGCAATATAGCCGCCAAAATAAGACGGATCGTCCGAATTTACCGTAACGCACAAACCCATATGCAATAGTTGTTTAATATTATGTTTCTCCATCGAATCAAAAACACATAGTTTAATATTTGATAGCGGACAAACGGTGAGTGGAATTTGCTGTTCAATCAAATATTTCACAAGTTGGGAATCTTCAATGCAGCGCACGCCATGATCGATGCGAGACACGCCTAATAGCTTAATCGCTTCCCAGATATAATCTGGTGGTCCTTCTTCCCCTGCGTGTGCTACGGTATAAAATCCAGCTTCTCGTGCTCGATCAAACACCTGCTTAAACTTTGATGGTGGGTTGCCCATCTCAGAAGAATCTAAGCCCACAGCAACAATAGTATCCTTGTAAGGCAAGGCTTGTTCGAGAGTTGCCATTGCTGATTCGGCACTCAAATGTCGTAAAAAACATAGAATCAAGTAAGAAGAAATACCAAGTTCTTTTTTAGCATCCTGCAATGCTTGGTAGATACCAGCATGAACTATTTCAAACTCAATTTTGCGAGAGGTGTGTGCTTGCGGGTCAAAAAATATTTCGGTGTGCTTTACATTCTCTGCTGCAGCTTTTTGTAGATATGCCCAAGTTAAGTCATAAAAATCTTGTTGCGTCTGGAACACACTCATCCCAGCATAGTAAAGATCGAGAAACGATTGTAGATTTTGAAAATTGTATGCATCGCGAACTTCTTGAACTGATTTATAAGGCAGTTCAATACCATTACGTTTTGCCAAGATAAACATCATTTCTGGTTCGAGGGAACCTTCAATATGCATATGCAGTTCAGCTTTAGGAATCTCTTGAAGAAAGGCATCCATTGTTTTTGAATATGGGTAATGGGTAATGGGTAACTGGTAATGGGTAATTGATTAACGCAGTGTTATTGATTTGTCAATTTGTCAATACTGACTCATTTCATTTGTTTTAATTGTCAATCACCAATTACCGATTACCAATTAGCAATTACCAAGCTTGAAGCGACATTTTGTATTACTCAGCTGTTCCAAAACGTAATGTCATAAAGACAAATCTAGCGATAAAGACTGCTGCGAGAATCCAGGTGGCGACGGTGACTTCGTGGGCTTTACCTTGTAGTGTCTTAGCAATGGGATAAGTAATGAAACCAACCGATAAGCCTGTTGCGATTGAGTAGGAAAGTGGAATAAAGAAAATTGTTAAAAATGCTGGAATTGCTTCAGCAGGATCGCCCCAACGAATTTCCAAGACACCTGCCATCATTAAGACACCTGTGATGACTAATGCAGGGGTTGTTGCATACGCAGGAATTGCCTCAAATATCGGAACAAGAAAGATTGCCAAAATAAACAAAACACCAGTAATCACCGCAGCAAAACCAGTACGCCCGCCTTCGGAAACACCTGCAGCTGATTCAGCATAAGTTGTCACAGTTGATGTACCAACGATCGCCCCAAAAGTAGTTCCAACAGCATCGGCAAATAACGCTTGGTTAACTCGTGGTAGTTGTCCGTCTTCTTTGATGTATCCTGCTTTCATACTTACGCCAGCAAGCGTACCCACCGTATCAAATAAATCAACAAATAGAAATACGAGAAGAACTGCAACAAAGTCGATAAAGTTAGCTGCGGTTAACCGTGAAAAACCAAAAAAACTTTGCCCAAATAAATCTGTTGGTGCGGTAGGAAACTGTACAATTCCTGTAGGCCAAGGTGTGTTACCTAAAATCCAGCCGAGTAACGCAGTTCCGAGAATTCCCCAAAGTAATGCCCCTTTAACGCGGCGGACTAAAAATGCTGTTGTGATAAAAATACCTGCGATCGCCAGAAGTGTATTTGGTTGTTGTAGACTGCCTAATGTTGTTGTCGTCACTTCACTCCCAACAATAATTCCCGCGCCTCCTGTTTCTGGATTACCCGAAAGTCCAATGTAGGCAATAAATAACCCAATACCTACCGAAGTTGCTGTTTTAAGTGACAGTGGAATCGCATCGATGATTTGACGACGCACGTTTGTCAAGGTGAGTGCAATAAAAATTAAGCCTTCGACAAATACGGCTGATAGTGCTAAGCGCCAGTCAATATTTAAGGTCAAAACAACCGAGTAAGCAAAAAAGGCATTTAAGCCCATTCCTGGGGCTAGTGCAAAAGGATACTTTGCCACAAATGCCATAACTAAGGTAGCAATTGCGGCGGCAATTGCAGTAGCAAAAACTTGTTCGGCAAATAAATCGCGTGGCTCATTTAAGAAAATTGCATCAGATAAAATTAACGGATTAACGACCAAGATGTATGCCATCGTCATGAAGGTAGTCAACCCTGCCAAAGTCTCGATGCGAAAGTTGGTTTGGTATTCACCGAATTTAAAGTAACGCGCGATCGTCGCTTGCCAACCTGTATACTGTGGTCCTCCTGGTGAACTTGGGTTCTGCGTTTCTAACTGATCGATATCGCTATTCATCTAGCAGTCTCCTTTAAAGTTTTGAATGCGTGAGTTGTGTTAGCGTAGCAGTGCCTTAGCACGTTTTGAGTTAACCTCATTCATCACTCGTAATTCAAAATTCATAAGTCATCATTTACAACTTCGCACCGCGCCGCAGTACGCCATCTTTTTTGATCTCTATTGAGTTACTTTACTTTTATGGCTCTTGGTATTAAAATAAGCACCACAATAAAATTGTACTAAAGCACATTTTTAGATTTATTTAACTAGCTGCATACTTTATAGCGATACGGAGTTATTTTTTGTTGATTAAGATACAGATTTTCAGTATGCTGAAGAACAGCTAATGTATGCTGAGGCGACACAAATAAGCATTTACAGCAAACAATAAATTAAAAATTGCAAAAACTACGTATACAAGTTATACCAATTAATAATAAAGGAAGTCTGATGTAGTATCACTTCACTAAATGAGAAATATAAATAAGTTCTCCTCTGCTTCCTCTGCTTCTATCTTCCTACAAATACTTGTTCGGCTGTTAACATCAATTCAGGAAATGTAGCAGAAAGAATTCTTTCTGAACCGCGAAATTGCCAAACTTGGTATTCACCCTCACTTAACTGATAAACAGAAATAGTCGGGAGTTTAGGAGTACCAATATAACGCGAAGCCCCTAAAGCTAGATAATCTACAATCCAGTATTCAGGGATACCTAGCGCTTCGTAGTCTGCGAGTTTTTTTAAATAATCATCGCGCCAATTAGTGCTGACAATTTCAACAACCAGTAATGGTGGCGGTTCCGTGAGGGCGATCGCCGCAGATCTTGTTTTCATTTGCCATTGTTCGGCTGTAACTACACAGACATCAGGAATTCGGGCAATTTTGCCTTCAACTGGCGGGATTTGAATGGCGATTGTGCCTTGTTTGGATAATGCTAGTGATCGCTGTTTGATATATTCTCTATAAGTGTCATTGAGATCCGCAATATCGGCGTGTTGACCAGTAGGTTGCGCCATCGCCACCAGTTCCCCATAGATTAATTCATAGGAAGTATCTGTCCCGTTTTCATATGCTAAATATTCTGCAAACGAGAAGTTTCTATGTAAAGCTTGAATCACAGTGTTAATATCATTCTTGCTAATAAAACTAACACTTGAAAAAAGCTGATTCGGTTTTTCTGAGTCCACGGAGGTGGACTTAGTTTTTAAGCTGCGACTTTAGTCGCCAAGCGTTTGTCAACTTTACGTCTACTTAAATGGGAAGAATCGCCATTGAAACCCACCGTTTGATTTTGCGCGAACTCACGCTAGACGACGTGGAAGATTTGGCACAAATCTATGCCGATCCTGTAGTGATGAAATATTACCCTAAACCAATCACCAGGGAAGAAACAAAATACCAGATCGCAAGAATGATCAATGGCTATCAGCAAAGAGGTTGGGGTTTGTGGGCGACAATTCACAAAGCTGATAACAAATTTATTGGACGCTGCGGGTTAATACCGCAAATTGTAGATGGATGTCCTGAAGTTGAAATTGGCTATATGCTAGCAAAAGAATATTGGGGACAAGGTTTAGCAACAGAAGCCGCCTGTGCAACTCGCGATTATGGTTTTAAGATTGGGTGCGATTGCGCGAAGCGCAGCGCCATAGGCGATCGCCTCATCTCCCTAATCGCCCCAGGTAACATTGCATCACAAAAAGTTGCGATAAAAACAGGATTGTACTACGAAAAAGACACTATTTTTCTGCGTAGAACTGTGCAGGTTTATGCGATCGCCTTAAGTTAGTCTGACTCTTTTGAAGAAAATCTAAGCTCAGCTAAATCAACTATATCGATGCAGCATCGTGCAAATGATGTTCGATGTTCCGCAGATTAGGCAACGTGTAACCAATAATTCCAATTAGGTATTGAGCCAAGATACGTGTAAAAACCTGTAAGATGGTCTGGAAACCGTTGATATACTTAGGTTTCAAAGATTGCGGATCGCCCATCTTTACTCGCTGAACCAGAAACAAAGTGGATAAAGTTCCAACTCCTCAATCAAATTCGGTACTCTATTCATTACTTTGCCCCTGAGACACTTTCCGTAACAATACTCCTACTTCACTGTCTTCCTGGTTTGATTGAATCAGAATCGATTGTCGGCGTTGCATAATGGAGGGAGGAAGTAGGATGAGTTCTAATGCAATGTCCAGAATGCCAATCTACTCATGTCCGTAAGAACGGAAAGAGAAGAGGTAAGCAAAATTACATTTGTGTTAGTTGTCGTCGTCAATTCATTGATAGCTATAGCGCACCTCAAGGATACAGCAATGACAGCAAGCAGCAATGCTTACGCATGTATGTCAATGGCATGGGTTTTCGAGGTATTGAACTTACAGGGGTTCACCATACAACTATCATTTATTGGGTCAAACAAGTTGGAGAACACCTACCTGATGCTGATGCTCCAGAACAAACCCCACAAGTTGGAGAACTCGATGAACTAGAAACATTTGTTGGCTCTAAAAAAACAAAATTTGGCTGTGGACAGCAGTAGACCACTTTAGAGTAGGCATCTGAGGTTGGGTGTTAGGTGACCATAGTGCAAAGACATTTGAACCTTTATGGGCAGTGGTTAGAGCATGGCAGTGTTATTTCTATGTCACTGATGGTTGGAGTGTCTATCCACGATTTATTCCAGCGGGAGACCAGATTGTGAGCAAAACTTATATGACACGAGTCGTTCGCGCAGCGTCTCCCCAGGGGAGAAGGTGAAAATACGCGATTGCGGCACTATCTAGCCCGATTACATCGCAAAACATTGTGCTATTCCAAATCGGAAGAAATGCTGAGACATTCAGTCCGCTTGTTACTTCACTACTTGAGATGTTGGGATGTCCCGATTCTCGCTTGATTCCTCCCACTATTCAGCAACGCCGACTCAAACTGCTTTATCAATGCTTTCTAATCTCTTCTGGTAAAATTCGACGATATCGATAGTATATGATTAATAAACGGGAACGGTTTTACTGAAAGCTCGGTCGCTAGCTAAGTTAGTGAGGTCTTTCCAATGGAAGAAGCAGCGATGCCGAAGGCGGTTCGCTTTGCGACCATCGCGCTTTCGGCAAGCTAACTGTAACGGCGTTTTGGTGCAGCAGTGTCATTGAAAAACCTTCAAAAAATTCACCCAGAAACTTAATTTTCTGGAGTTTGGCGAACGATATACTTTAGGGGATGGCTGACGGTCCTTCGTCGGGGGAGAATTCAATGAAAGCGGCTCAAGCTCTCTCAGAAATGATCCATCTCGATCGATTAATTGCCACGTTGATGCAGGCAGTGATAGAAGATGCAGGAGCCGAAACAGGCGCTCTGATCCTGAAAGATGATCGACTCACTGTGGTGGCTCAATGCAGCGGAAGTAGACAGTGTGACCTAGAAAAGCTTGCTGTTGCTGACTGTGCAACGATTCCTGTCTCCGTCATTCACTCGGTAGAACGCACATCTGAAACTTTGGTGTTTGATGATGCACTCAGCGAATCGTCTTTTTCAACTGATCCTTACATTCAACACCGACAAACGCGATCGCTTCTCTGTATGCCAATTCTCAAGCAAAATCAGCTGATCGGCATCCTTTATCTAGAGAACAATCTTAGTACCGGAGTGTTTAAGCGCGATCGCTTGCAAGTCCTGAAACTGTTGATGGCTCAGGCAGCAATTTCACTAGAAAATGCTCGGTTGTATAAACGGTTAGCAGACTATGCCGAAACACTGGAAAAGAAAGTAGAAGAGCGAACTCAAGCCTTGCAGCAGGAGATTGCGGAACGCCAACAAACCGAAGCCGCATTGAGACGCAGTGAAGCAAATTATCGCAACCTGTTACAAACCGCGAACTCCGTCATCATTCGCTATGATCCGCAAGGACGGATTCGATACATCAATGATTATGGGGTGAAATTCTTGGGCTATGAAGAACATCAGATTTTAGGGCGAACCTTATTTGAGACTATCATTCCAGACATCGAAACCTCTGGGCGCGATGTTAAACCATTCATCCACGCTTTACTTCGCAATCCTCAATCGTACCCGCAAACCGACGGTGAAAACCTGTGTCGAGACGGTCGGCGAGTTTGGGTTGCCTGGTCGAATCAAGCCATCTTCAATGAGCAGGGAGAGTTCGTTGAAATTTTATCGATTGGACATGACATCACCCAGTGTAAAGAGGCAGAAGAAGCATTACAGCGCAGTGAAACTAAGTTCCGCAACATCTTTGAAAACTCACAGGTCGGCATCTTTCGATCGCGCCTCTCGGATGGATTAGCTCTCGATGCTAATCAACGCCTTGCCGATCTATATGGCTTTAATTCACCCGATGAGATGATTGGGATCTTATATTCCCCAGACTTTTATGTAAATCTGTGCGATCGCCAACAAGTCGTTGAATTGCTGAAGCGTCATGGCGACCTGCAAAACGTTGAAATTCAGATGCGAAAACGAGACGGCACAGCGTTTTGGGGGCTTCACTCTTTTCATCTGAATGCAACCGATGGATATATGGAAGGTGTGACTACAGATATTAGCGATCGCAAACGAGCAGAAGTCGCTCTACAAACGAGTGAAGAGCGACTACGCTTAGCATTAACCGCTGCAAATCAGGGACTCTACGATATGAATATCAAAACTGAAGAAATCGTGGTTAACCCAGAATACGCTTTAATGCTAGGCTACGATCCGGCAACATTTCACGAGACCAAATCTAGGTGGATTGAGAGTTTGCATCCTGATGACAGAGAATCAATGGTTGCAATTTACAATGGTTTTATTACTGGAGAAGTCCCCAACTATCAAGCAGAGTATCGCCATCGTACCCAGGATGGTCAGTGGAAATGGATTCTTTCTGTCGGCAAAATTGTTACCTGGAATGAATTTGGTGAACCCATCCGAGCGTTGGGAGTTTATACCGATATCGATGATCGCAAACGGGCAGAAGCAGCATTGCAAGCCTCTGAAGCAGAACTGCGATCGCTCTTTTCAGCCATTCCCGATCCGCTGTTTGTCATTACTGCTGAAGGGCAAGTGATCGAAGCGGTCGCTATTTCGCCTGCTCAGTTGTATAGACCAATCGAGGAGCAGATTGGTAAAACACTGCATCAACTCTTTGCACAAGAACAAGCCGATGAATTTCTCAATTATGTTCAACAGGTGCTGAGAACGCAACAAGTGCTCACGGTCGAGTACAGTCTGTGGATCGATGGACGAGAAATCTGGCTTTCGGCTCGCATTGCACCCTTCCGGCAGGGGCAGGTGGTTTGGCTAGCGCGAGATATTACGGCGCACAAGCAAGCACAAGTCGCCTCAATTCTGGAAGAACGTAATCGCATGGCACGCGAAATTCACGATACACTCGCTCAGGCGTTTACAGGCATTCTGGCTCAGGCAGGAGCGGCAAACCAGGTGCTAACGGATGATTTGGAAGCAACCCAGGCACACCTAACCCTGATCAAAGAATTGGCACGAACTGGACTCATTGAAGCTAGGCGATCGGTCGTTGCACTCCGTCCTCAGCTTTTGGAGGAAGGCAGCTTACAGAGCGCCCTACATCGTCTCGTCGCTCAAATCAGAGCTGCTGCAATGGATACCACTTTATATTATGAGATCGAGGGTGCAGTGTATTCTCTGCCCACTGAAGTTGAGAGTAACCTACTGCGGATGGGGCAGGAAGCATTAACGAATGCGATTAGACACGCCAATGCTGACGAAGTTCGAGTCGAGCTAGTCTACGATCGCGATCGATTTTGCTTGCGTGTGAAAGACAATGGACAGGGCTTTGGAGTTGGGAGTATTCCATCTTCTGAGGGTTTTGGCTTACTCGGCATGAGCGAACGGGCAGAGCGCATCGGCGCACAACTCACGATTCGGAGCCAACCTGGACAAGGAACAGAGATGATTGTCACTGTCAATCGGGAGTAGCATCACAATGAGCCAAGCCATTCGGGTTCTGATTGCAGACGATCATGCCATTTTTCGGCAAGGATTAGCCACGATTATTGACCGTGACTCAGATATGCAGGTGGTTGCCCAAGCTGAAAATGGGGAACAAGCGATCGCGCTATTTAAGGAAAATCAACCAGATGTCACGCTCATGGATCTGCGAATGCCTGAAGTAGAAGGAGTTGCTGCCATCAGTGCAATTTGTGCTACTGCTAAATCTGCTCGAATTATTGTACTGACCACGTATGATAGTGACGAAGATATCTATCGAGGATTGCAGGCAGGCGCAAAAGGATATCTATTGAAAGAAACTGAACCTAACGAGCTTCTGAATGCCATTCGCACCGTTCATCGGGGTCAGAAGTACATTCCGCCCGACGTGGGAGCAAAGTTAGTCCAGCGCCTCAGCAATCCAGAATTGAGTGAAAGAGAATTGGAGGTACTTCACTCACTAGCACAGGGCATGAGTAATGCCGAGATTGCGGCGGCTTTGAGTATCGGTGAAGGCACGGTTAAATCTCATATCAATCGGATTTTGAATAAGTTAGATGTCAGCGATCGCACCCAAGCTGTGATTATTGCGGTTAAACGCGGCATTGTTAATTTATAGGGTGTACTTTCGATCGAATTGAGATTCTAACTTGAGTTACAACCAGCCTTATACTTTGCGATGGCATGGTTACTCTATCAATTTGTACTGTAAAAAATTTAACTCGCTATAGACGACGGCTTAAAAGCGATCGCCTATATTGAGTTTATACAAATAGAGATGCAGTCAATGGATTGAGCAAGTGAATTGCAAGGTTCCATGTTTGATGCAGATGTATAAAAATGAACGACGATCGTAGCCACAGTCCCTTACTTGTCCTACCTTCAACCCAAGATTGGATGCAAGGTGTGCTGAGTGCCAAGGTCGTACTGGTGATGTATGGAGACTATCAATGTCCTAAAAGTGCGGGCGTTTACAAGCTGATTAAAGGGATCAAACGAGAGCTTAGTGGTTCTTTTGGAGAGGGTTATTTATGCTTTATCTTCCGTCATTTTCCGCAAATACAGATTTATCCTCATGCTCAACGGGCAGCCCAAGCCGCTGAAGCCGCCGCTGTCCAGGGACAGTTTTGGTCGATGCACGACACTTTATTTATCCATCAACAACAGTTAGAGAACGGTTATCTTGTCGAGTACGCCAACAATTTAGGGCTTGATATCCCTCAATTTCTCAAAGAGTTGTCTAAACAAGTGCATGTCGATCGCATCAATGAAGATATCGAAAGTGGATGCAAGAGTGGAATAACCGCTGCTCCAGTCCTATTTATTAATAACATTCGATATACCGGATGCTGGAGAATAACAGAGTTGATAGCAGCCATTGTTGCTGCAAGTCACTAAGCTCTTTTCATAACTCATCAACGTTAGTAATAGACGAAAGCAGTTTTGTTATTTCATTGAGGGTAGTTCTATGACGCATTTACTAGTACAAAGCAGAAATGATTCTCTTCGCGACTCCTCGGTGAATCATACCCTGATTGCGATCGCACAAGAGGTAGCTGAGTTGCTGAAAACTTGTTTATCCAGTACAAGCTGATAACACTGATTAATCTGGAGTCAACAACCAGGAAGCACTCTAGTCAAAGCCCTTTAATGTAGTAATTTAAGCATTTTACAAAAGGATCATCGAAGCAAATTCGATGACCCGTAGGAATTCAATAAAACGCTGTAAGAATCTGAAAGTAGCCAAGCATTAGAACTGAGTACGCCTTAGAAGAAATTAGGACAATGGAGGCGATGGGCGTATCCGATAGTGAGGCAAGGATGACGACACGGGGATACAGGAACTTTTTGCAGACAGGAGGAAGTCAAGATGGTAAACGTTAATAGCAAAGTCATCGCAATCACCGGAGCGAGTAGCGGAATTGGTGAAGCAACTGCTAGATTACTCGCTCACCGAGGGTTGCGGGTTGTATTGGGAGCACGACGTACCGATCGACTTGCGGCGATCGCATCTGAAATCCGCGATAAAGGTGGCGTAGTAGAATACCGCGCTTTGGATGTGACTAGCCTCGAAGACATGCAAGCGTTTGTTGAGTTTGCCAAAGCGCGATTCGGTCGCCTTGATGTAATGGTCAACAATGCAGGGGTAAGACCATTCTCGAAGCTAGAAGTGTTGAAGATCGACGAGTGGAACCGCATGATTGATGTGAACCTGCGCGGCGTACTTCACGGCATTGCTGCCGCCCTGCCGCTCTTCAAACAGCAACACGCTGGACAGTTTGTGAATCTAGCCTCGGTTGGCGGACATCTTGTTTTTCCCTATGCTGCGGTTTACTGTGCCACCAAGTTTGCGGTGCGGGCAATCTCTGAGGGATTGCGGCAAGAATCGACAGATATTCGAGTGACAGTGATCTCGCCCGGCAATACGGAATCTGAAATCGGCAACACCATCACTGATGCGGAAGCGGCGCAGTGGGCAGCAGAATTTCGCACCTCCATTATGCCACCAGATACGATCGCGCGTGCCATTGCCTTTGCGATCGAGCAACCAGACGACGTGGATGTGAATGAAATCCTCGTTCGACCGATTGGACAGAGCGGCTAAGTAACACTGTCCCAGGGTCATGTTTTCATGAGTTTCAACCCACTACAACAATTGAACTGAACAACCCCAAAAGAGATCGCAACATGAATACGCTCACCATCAGGAACAGCATCCGCCTGTTTCTGATGGTCGCCCTCTTTTTAGGAACCATCGCCCCGCGGCAAACACCTCTACATTCAGCAGAACAAGTTCCACGCCCAGTTTGCTGCGGATGTGTCCGCTAACGACGCGCAACTGATGGCTAGCACCCAGCGCCCGATTACGGAAGCCTCGCTGAACGAAGCCTCCGGTGCGCCCGCATGGAAATCTACCCCGTCCTAGATTATTTATGGCGATCGCGACTTGAACATTCCTCCAGCGGCACTGTCTTTCATGGCGAACCGCGCTAACTCAAAGGAGACCATTGTTGTGAATGGCGCGTCCCATGTCGTGATGGTTTCCCATTCAGATGCCGTTGCCAAGCTCATCGATCGTGCTGCAACCGCCCCATAGACGAAGCATAAATATTAGAACGCTGAATCACTTTAAGAGCAATTCTATGTCAACTTTTGTCTTGGTTCATGGCTCCTGGCATGATGGTTCTGCTTGGCAAGCAGTCGTTGACCATCTAGAAGCGAAAGGGCATCAGGCTTTTGCTCCCACGATCGCAGGTCATGGTAAAGGCGTGAATAAGAACGTTAACCATGCTCAATGCACACAATCGATCGTCGATTACATTGTGGACAAAGACTTAACCGATATTGTTCTCTTAGGTCATAGTTTTGCCGGAACAATCATTGCGAAAGTTGCCGAAGCGATTAGCGATCGCATTCGACGACTGATCTTCTTAGATGCTTTTGTCCTCAATGATGGTGAAAGCCTCAGAGATAACCTTCCGCCGCACTATCAAGCGCTATTTGACTCTCTAGCTAGAGAATCGGACGATCATACGCTGGTGATGCCGTTTGAGCTTTGGCGAGAAGCGCTTCTCAACGATGCTGACCTCGAACTGGCTCGATCCAGTTACGCACAACTATCCCCTGAACCGTATCAACCGTGGATTGACAAGTTGGACTTGAAGCAGTTTTACTCGCTGCCCATGCCTAAAAGTTACCTCTACTGTACAGAAGATAATGTCCTCCCTCAAGGCGAGTGGGGTTGGCATCCGAGAATGTCTAACCGCTTGGGGCTATTTCGGCTTGTACAAATGCCTGGTAGTCACGAGGTCATGTTTTCTAACCCGATCGGTTTAGCCGAAAAGATGATTGTGGCAGGGCGCGACTAGCAGCATTTATCTGTCTGTCGATCGACGATCGGACATCTCGCACTCCATTCGCTCACACGGTAAGACTCTGAGGGATCTAGAACATTCACAATTACAGGAGATTCAGATGACAATTTCAACTCAAACATCTTCAACTCTAGGCTCAAATCCTCTGAGTTCGATGCAAATCGATCATGTTTGCTTGAATGTCCCGAACTATGAGGAAACGCTTCAGTGGTATCAAGAAAAGCTCGATGCGACGATCGATCGAGAATGGACAGTTGATGTCTTCCCCGACCTGAAACTGGCTTATTTACAAGTCTATGGATTCCGGATCGAAATTATCGGCAGCACTCAGTCACGCTCTGGGATGCCCGAAGCTAAAGACCTTGGTGAAGGAGTACGCACGAGTGGCATTGGACATTTTTGTTTCCGTGTTGATGACGTGGATGCGGTACTGGCTGAATTGAATCGACGCGGTGTCCCAACCTTTTTTGAACTGCGCAGCGACCCTGGTGCTGGAGTTCGGCTCTGTTTGGTGAAGGACAATAACGGCAATCTGATTGAATTTGTCACTCCTTTGAAAGAGTCTGCACAGTAATTCCTGGAGGAAATCCATCATGGCTCACGAGTCTACAAAACTTGCGATCGCCAATACCACTGAAAAGGAGAAATCATGACAACTACATACCGTCACAGTGCTGCTTTCGACGATCTCGCAGCACTGCTCACAGGACAGCTTTTTCTGCCTCAAGCTGCTGATTATGAACAGGTGCGTCAGATCTGGAATGGTAAGGTGAAGACACAACCCGCTGCGATCGCTCGTTGTCTCACGGTACAAGATGTCATTCATACGGTTCGCTGGACACGATCGCAGGGGCTACCCCTCTCGGTTCGAGCGGGAGGACACGATACTGCTGGACGAGCGTTGTCTGAGGGCGTGGTGATTGATTTGTCTCAGATGAGAACTGTCACCGTTGATCCTGTTGCACGCACAGCGCACGTTCAAGCTGGAGCAACGATCAGTGATCTGATCGAGACAACCACCCAATATGGGTTGGTGACAGCGACAGGAACCTGCTCCGCCGTTGGCATGGCTGGATTTACCCTGGGAGGAGGATACAGCGAACTTACAGGGGCTTATGGGCTGGGTATTGATAATCTACTGTCTGCACAAGTGGTCACTGCCGATGGGCAACTTATCACCGCAAACGCCAAAGAACATCCCGATCTGCTTTGGGGACTACGCGGTGGGGGAGGCAACTTTGGCGTTGTCGTCTCGCTGGAGTATCGCCTGCATCCACGCCCGACCGTGTTATCTGGGTTACTGCTCTATCCGCTAGGGGAAGCTAAAACCGTGTTAAGCCGTTTGAACGACTTCATGGCGACTATCCCCGATGAATTGACGATTCTGTCTGGGTTCATTCAGATGCCAGAGGGCGCGACAGTTCTCTTTCTCTTACCGCTCTACTGTGGTGACGCAGCAGGTGAGCCAGTAATCGCCCCCCTACGAACCTTTGGGACTGTGCTATTCGATCAGGTGCGATCGATGACGTATCGCGAATTTATTCATCAGTGGGATGCGAATGCACCGAAGGGGCGTCACTACTATGCTAAAACACAGTCGATCAAAGGGTTTCAGCCTGAAATCATTGACACATTGATCGAACAGGGACTGCCCTTTTCTTCCCCCTTTTCGTTCATCGCGCTGCATCACTTTCATGGAGCCGCGAGCCGCGTCGGGGCGTCGGAAACTGCTTTTGCACTGCGGCAGGATCATCTAATGGTTGAGCTAATTGCAGCTTGGGAGCCACAGGACGACGAGCAGCGGCATCTTCAATGGGCACAAAACATCTCACGCTCCCTTGCACCTTATGCCTTAAAAGGCGGATACATCAGCCTTCTGGATCAGGAAGAACAGGAGCGTGTTCGGCTTGCTTTTGGGTCGAACTATGAGCGATTGCTCGATCTGAAGCAGAAATATGACCCAGATGATGTGTTTCGATCGACGATCGGACATCTCGCCCCCCATTTGCTCACACGGTAAGCCTCTGACAAATTAAGGAGAAATCATGACAACTACATACCGTCACAGTGCTGCTTTCAACGATCTCGCAGCACTGCTCACAGAACAGCTTTTTTTTCCTCAAGATGCTGATTATGAACAGGTGCGTCAACTCTTCAATGGCAGGGTGAAGACACAACCCGCTGCGATCGCTCGTTGTCTCACTGTACAAGATGTGATTCATACGATTCGCTGGACACGATCGCATAATCTACCTCTCTCGGTTCGAGGTGCTGGACATGAGATTTTCGGACGATCGCTGATCGAGAATGGTGTGGTGATCGATCTGTCCCAGATGCGAGCCGTCACCGTTGATCCAGACACGCGCACAGCTCAAATTCAAGCTGGAGCAACGGCTAGCGACCTGATTGAGGCAGCACAGCAATACGGGTTAGCAACCGTCACGGGAACAATCTCTAGCGTTGGTATGACCGGACTGACTCTGGGGGGCGGCTATGGTCCTCTGAACGGTGCCTATGGACTGGCTGCTGATAATTTGCTGTCGGCACAAGTGGTCACTGCTGATGGGCAGCTTATCACCGCAAACGCCGAGGAAAACGCCGACCTACTCTGGGGACTGCGCGGTGGTGGTGGCAATTTTGGTGTCGTTGTTTCCCTGGAGTTTCGCCTGCATCCGCTCACAACCGTGTTATCGGGCTTACTGCTCTATCCTTTGGAGCAAGCTAGAACTGTGTTACACCGTTTTAACGAGTTCATCGCCACCGCTCCTGATGAATTGACGATTCGGTCTGGATTCCTTCAGATCCCCGATGGTCAGATGGTGCTGTTTCTCTCACCGACTTATTGTGGTTCTATTGAAGCGGGTGAACAAGCGATCGCACCTCTGCGGACTTTTGGTACAGTGCTGGTCGATCAGATGCAATCTGTTTCTTATCACGAATTAATTCATAGTAACGATGCGTTCACTCCAAAGGGTCGTCACGGCTACCTTCAAACTCAGTCGCTTGACGGCTTACAGACTGAGACGATCGAGGCACTGATTGAACAGGGACTGCCATTGCCTTCTCCGTTTTCGGCGATTAACATCCATCACTTTCATGGAGCCGCAAGTCGGGTAGGTGTATCTGAGACTGCTTTTGCGCTGCGTCAGGATCATCTGATGGTTGAGCTAATTGCAGCTTGGGAGCCACAGGACGACGAGCAGCGGTATATCCAATGGGCACAGAACCTCTCACAGGCACTAGCACCCTATGCTTTCAAAGGGGGATACATCAATCTCCTAGATGAGCAAGAACAGGAGCGCGTTCGGCTTGCCTTCGGGTCGAACTATGAGCGATTGCTCGATCTTAAGCAGAAATACGATCCAGATGATGTGTTTCGATCGACGATCGGACATCTCGCACCCCATTCACTCACACGGTAAGGCTCTGACAAATCATCGTCGTTCATAACAATCCCCAAACTCAACCAGGAAAATACCATGTCACAAAAACTCTCAGGAAAAGTTGCGCTTGTCACTGGCGGCTCCAGCGGCATCGGTCTTGCTACTGCCAAGCGATTTGTCGCTGAAGGTGCTTATGTCTTTATCATGGGTCGTCGTCAGACTGAACTTGATGCTGCGGTAAACGAGATTGGTAAAAACGTGATGGGCATTCAGGGCGATGTATCAAATCTGGCAGAACTCGATCGTCTTTACGCCACGATCAAGCAAGAGCAAGGTCACTTGGATGTGATCTTCGCCAATGCTGGCATTGGAGAACCCATCCCGCTCGGATCGATCGCCGAAGAACACTTTGACAAAACATTCAACATCAACGTCAAAGGTCTACTTTTCACTGTGCAGAAGGCACTGCCGCTGATACCAGAGGGTGCTTCCATCATCCTGACTGGCTCAACTTCTTCTATCGTTGGTACTCCAGCCTTCAGCGTGTATGGCGCGACTAAAGCTGCCGTGCGATCGTTTGCCCGCAACTGGACACTCGACCTTAAAGACCGCCAGATTCGAGTGAATGCGCTCAGCCCTGGTGTCACTCCGACTCCTGGTTACGATCAGTTTGGATTCAGTGAAGAGCAGGCGAAAGAATTTGTGGAGAGCCAAGCTAAAAATATTCCATTGGGACGAGTCGGCACGCCCGACGAGATCGCCAAAGCTGTTGTCTTTCTTGCTTCTGATGACAGCAGCTTTGTCAACGGCATCGAGCTGTTTGTAGATGGTGGCATGGCACAAATCTAAATGGGTGCTGTGTCCACAGCCAGCTAACAATTCAAATTCAGCATTCATAGGAGATTGCAATGCCTTACGTTACTGTCGGTCAAGAAAATTCTGCAACCATTGATCTCTACTACGAAGATCTTGGCACAGGTCAACCGATTGTTCTGATTCATGGATTTCCCCTCAAC
Organism: Gloeocapsopsis sp. IPPAS B-1203; assembly: GCF_002749975.1. Classification (NCBI taxonomy): domain Bacteria; kingdom Bacillati; phylum Cyanobacteriota; class Cyanophyceae; order Chroococcidiopsidales; family Chroococcidiopsidaceae; genus Gloeocapsopsis; species Gloeocapsopsis sp. IPPAS B-1203. Next base: position 60,462 of record NZ_PEIG01000015.1, read on the forward strand.
GGTCATTCCTGGGAAAAGCAGACCTTAGTGCTGCTGAATGCAGGGTATCGAGTCATTACCTACGATCGCCGTGGATTTGGCAACTCTAGTCAACCCTCATCTGGTTATGACTACGATACCTTCGCCGCCGATTTGAATACACTCATGACCCAGCTTGACTTGCAAAATACCGTGTTGGTTGGCTTCTCAATGGGAACAGGTGAAGTGACGCGCTATCTTGGCAAATATGGCTCAGAACGGGTGCAGAAAGCGGTGCTAATGGCTTCTGTCCCACCATTTTTGTTAAAGACGAACGACAATTTAAAGGGCGTTGACCAAAGTGTCTTCGATGGCATTATGAAAGCGATCGTTGAAGATCGTCCAGCTTACTTTTCTGAATTTTTCAAAGCGTTCTTCAATGTGGATGTGTTGCTTGGCGATCGAATTAGCAATGAAGCAATTCAGGCAAGTTGGAATGTGGCTGTAGCGTCTTCTGCGAAAGCGACTTTAGATTGTGTACCGTCCTGGCTCACCGATTTCCGCAATGATCTGCCCCGCATTGATGTACCAACCCTGATCATTCATGGTGATGCTGATCGCATTTTGCCGCTTGAGTCCACCGCAGCAAGACTCCCGAAGCTGATTAAAAACAGTCAACTTGTTGTCATCCCTGGCGGACCGCACGCCATCAACTGGACTCACGCCGATCAGGTCAATCCCGCGTTGCTAAACTTTCTGCAACAGGAAAGTTAATCTTCAGGTCATAATGCCAATCGAAGTGCTGCTGAGGCATCCCAACTGTAAATCAGCTTTGATCAACCATAGGAGAAGAACTACGATGTCAACTGTTGAGAACAAAGTTATTGCGATTACTGGAGCCAGTAGCGGTATTGGTGAAGCAACTGCTAGATTGCTTGCTCAGAAGGGTTTACGGGTTGTGTTGGGAGCAAGACGAACTGATCGACTTGAAGCGATCGCTTCTGAAATTCGTGAGAAAGGCGGCGAAGCAGAATATCGCGCTCTGGATGTCACTAACCTCGAAGACATGCAAGCCTTTGTCGAGTTTGCTAAAGATCAATTTGGTCGTCTTGATGTCATTGTGAACAATGCAGGCTTGATGCCGCTCTCGAAGCTAGAGGTCTTAAAAATCGACGAGTGGAACCGCATGATTGATGTGAACATTCGGGGTGTCCTTCATGGTATTGCTGCTGCTTTGCCTCTCTTCAAGCAGCAACGATCGGGGCAGTTTATCAATCTATCCTCAACTGGGGGGCACAACGTCTATCCGACCGCAGCCGTGTACTGCGCTACGAAATTCGCAGTCTGGGCAATCTCTGAGGGACTGCGGCAGGAATCGACCGATATCCGAGTCACGGTCATCTCACCTGGACCAACTGAATCTGAACTGCCCAGCACAATCACTGATACTGAAGCGGCGGAGTGGGTGGAGGAATTTCGCAAGACAATGATTCCGGCAGATGCGATCGAGCAGCCCGCAGAAGTGGATGTTAGTGAGATTGTTGTTCAACCCATCAGACGAAGCGATTAAGCACCAGGTAACAAAAAGGAGTTCATCACCATGTCTAAAATGTCTTCTAAAAACCACCCGCAGAAGCCCCCTGCCGCGATCGCACCCAACAAAGATTCCCGTCCGGGCTGGTCTGAGATCATTGTTGGTCTTGTCGTCTTAGCGATCGTTGGATTCGGGGGTGGTTCATAACTCAAGCGGCTCGGTCTTGACCCCGTAATCTACGGTCTGATCTTCGCTGCGCTCTCCGGCATCGCCGGAACTGCCGGGTTTGTCGCGGCTGTGTTACTGCGGATTCGTTCCCTGAGCGCCTTCGGTGTACGCCCAGTTTCCAAGCGCTGGCTGCGGATCGGGGTCAGAGCGGGAGTGGTTGCTTTCGTGCTCAGGATTTTGGCAGTCCTAGCTTGGATTCGGATCACCGGGGATGCCACCAATATCCAGGGTATGTACACAGAGGGCGGTAGGGGTGGAGTACTGTCTCTGGTTTTGGCGACGTTGTTTCTCGGCATCCTCACGCCCGTCGGTGAGGAGTTGCTCTTGCGGGGTGTCGTCGCCAACGCCCTGCTGCGCTACGGTTCATTCGTTGGGGTCGTAGGCAGCGCCCTAATCTTTGCTCTCGCTCACGGTATCAACACCGCCTTCCCCGTAGCCTTGGTGGTCGGTCTGATCGCTGGGGAGGTATTCCGCCGCAGTGGATCGGTCTGGACTGCCGTCATCGTTCACGTTGTTGTCAACCTGCCAACGGTTCCGGTGATAGTGTTCGCTGGCATGGGTCTTAGCACCTCCTCAAGTCAATCAGAGCGTGCAAGCTGTCTCAGCAACGTGAAATAGAGTCAAACGTACCGACCCAAGGAACACAATGAATAAGCCCAAATTTATTGAGGCACTATGGCAAGTATTTTACATCTTGATTCAAGTCCACGAGGCGATCGCTCCAAATCTCGCCAGTTGGCAAAGAAGTTTATCGATGCGTGGCATGACTTACATCCTGATGACGTGATCACCTATCGTGATTTAAGACAAACGCCAGTTCCTCATGTCACCGAAGACTGGATTGCGGCTGTTTTTACTGCGCCAGAAGCACTGACTCCAGAAATAGCTGAACTGCTGAAGTTTTCTGATGAGTTAGTGGATGAGTTTTTGGCAGCCGATCGATGTGTTTTCAGTGTGCCAATGTACAACTTCAGCATTCCGTCCAATTTCAAAGCCTACATTGATCAAGTGGTTCGTGTGGGTCGCACATTCATAGAGGAGAATGGTCAAGTCAAAGGACTGGCGAACGGTAAAAAAGTTTTGTTCATCACATCACGAGGCGTTGAGTTTGAAGCAGGATCTCCTTACGAAGGATGGGATAGTCAGGAACCTGCGCTCCGGTATGCTTTTCAATACATGGGTGTGACCGACATTCAGTTCATTCATGCCAATGGTCTAGATATGGGAGACGAGGCACGAAAACGGGGGCTAGACGAAGCACAATCTAAAATTCAAGAGCTAGTTAATGGCTGGTAGCACTAGTCAGCGAATCAGTCGATATTGATGTTATCGGAAAACAGACTTAGCGATTATCTCTGGGGAACCTTGCTTCGCAAAATGACCTCCAAACAGGTTCGCTAACCCCATAAGAATCTGAAAGAAGTTGAGCGTTGACAATCATTACACTCAAGTTAGATCAGACGAGAATCCAATGCAGCTTGCATCAGACATACAACAACAGAATTGGCAAGCGATAGCGCTAGCGCGCTCGCAGAGCTTCGCACTAAGCAAGTAAAACGCCAACAGCAAGCAAAGGTACGTTCAAACGACAAACAGGAGAAAGATAATGAAATCGATCACGACACAACGCTCAATTTCTGAAATCACTGCCATGCTTGCTAAAATCACTCTGTCAATCGTAGTCACAACAGGAGTGATTGGGGCTGTGCAAACGAATTCGGCGATCGCCACTCCCTCAGTCTAATCCTCTCCCATACTGGTTGCTACTGCCTATACGAATTTCACATTGCCAACTTTGAGGCGGGGCGATCGCGGCAGAAGTGTGCAAATGTTGCAGCAAATTCTCTCAGACAATGGTTTCTTAGGTGCCGCCGGAGTCAGGTTGAGAAATCCGAGTGGTGCCGTTGTTGATGGCGCATTTGGTGTGATTACAGAGTCTGCGGTGAGAAACTTACAACAACGCTACAACATCCCCGTTACAGGGCAGGTCAACCCTGTGACGTGGGAGGTGCTGGATATGCAGGAGAATCCCTATCGATCGCCGCTTCCCTGGAAATCGTAAGAAGAACGGAGATTATAAACCTCGATTTAGATGAGCGCAGTTTGCTTCGCGAGTTTTCTGAGATATTGTCAAGTCTGGTGTATGGGGAAAATTAGGCGGCCTCGTTTTGACGAGCGTGATCGGGTAGCGCTTCGACTCTCACGCCATCGGTGAACTTGACTTTCTCAATCACTTGTGCCAAGCGGTCGAACTTTTGAATTCGCAACCAGCGTTGCTGGGCGCTTTGCACCAACTTGAACACCAACGAGAGAATGCAAGGGTTGTGAAACACACCCGCGTGTTTTGTCGGTTCGCAAGCGCACGGTGGCAAAGGTCGATTCAATTGGGTTCGAGGTGCGGATGTGTAACCAGTGTTCTGCCGGGAAGTTGTAAAACGCCAGCAGTGCCGTTCGGTCTTTGCTCAAGCACTCGACAGTTTTCGGGTACTTTGATTAGGTATGTTTACCACAAAGAATATAAAATACTGTGTGGTTAAACAGTGAGGGATAAATGTATTTTCAGTCACTTCTTGCTGTTTTGTGTTGTAAATATCACTGGAATGACCTTAATAGACCGTACAGCTTATCCCAGATTTAAACAATTTCCCGATGCCAAGGAGCTTGCAGAACTTTATACACCAACGCCAGAAGAAATTAAATTAGCAAAGTCTAAAACCAAGAGCCACGAAGGGTTTCTCAGCTTCATTGTCATGTTAAAATCCTTTCAACGGCTTGGTTATTTTCCTCATCCAGAACTGGTTCCCATCGCGGTAAGACGACATCTACGGTCGTGTTTAAATTTACATTCTTGGGTAAAAGCAATCCCAAGAGATCGTCAACGCTACTCCTACCAAAAGACGATTCGGGATTACCTGAAAGTTAAACAGTACGATAAAGCAGGTCAAAGATTAATAGCCGCATTAGTTGCAGAAGCTACTGAGGTAAAAGACCACCCTGCTGATTTAATCAATGTAGCAATTGAAGAATTAGTTAAAGAACGATACGAGTTACCAGCATTTAGCACTCTTGACCGATTAATTCGTCACATTCGTTCAATGGTTAATAATCGCCTGTTTGCACTTTGTTCTGAGGGTCTTTCCATCAATGAGCAGATTTATCTAGACCAATTGCTAGTGGTTACAAATAATGAGGTAGATGAAAATGCCACTCTTAATTTACTGAAATCGCCACCTAAAAGCGCCAAACTTAGTGCGATTAAACTCATACAAAATAAATTTGATATTCTTATGACCTTTGGTGATGCCAAGCGACTGCTGCAAAGTATTGCTATCACCAAAGTTAGACATTTTGCGGCACAGGCTAGGGCTTTGGATATCTTGGAATTTCAATATCAATTTACCCAAACGTCGGACGTTGCTGTTATGTCTATTGTACGAAGCACAGGTTAACACCCGCGATTATCTTGTTGATATGTTTAATAAACATATCCTCAAGATTCAAAATAATGCTAAACAGCGATTGCAGGAATTACGTGACAAACATTTGACGGAAACATCAGAGTTATTGGCTACTTTTGGGCGAGTATTAAAAGCATCTACAAAAGCCAAAGAAACTCAGGATAATGCTGTTTTTGGAGAACAGGTGCAATCAATTCTAGATGAACATGGTGGTACAGAATTGCTGTTACAGTCGGTTCTAGTATTCAAGAAGAAGCGGTCTTGCAGGTCTTCTCGATCAGGAAATGAAGCAAGACCATAGACTGGATCAAAAATGTTGATACTGGGAGCGCCACCAAAATCAAAGTAATTATTGTAGACATTGGTATCTCGATTTAGATCAACCCCGAACAAAAGTGTATGACCGACTGATCCCGTTCTAAACTCACCAGCTAGAGTTGTTTGGAGGGAATAGCTTTCAATGTGAGATTCACTGTCAGTCCAAGTTCTAGCTAATATGCCTGTATTCTCATCAAGGTTATCAGGTTCCACCGCCCTGTAACCTCCATTCGTTGAGGAGAAGCGAAACGCATTGCGAAGTGACCAGTTGTCACTAAAGCGATGCTCCAAACGATAACTGGCACTAAACCCTTCGGCTGTGATGCGATCGTCTGGCTCACCTAGAACACGATCGTAGGGAATATCTGCAATACCAGTCCCGAACGCAAGAATTCCTCGATCGAAGGGTCTAGTATCATTTAAGTATTCAAAGTTAAGAGCAAAGTCGGTGCGATCGCTAATTCGCCAAGCAACAACCGGAGAAACAAAGATCCGCTCAATGTTTTGATCAAAATCACGAAAACTATTTCCATTTTCATATACAGCATTGAGTCGATAGAGCAACGTTCCGTCTGGGTTTAGTGAACCTGACAGATCAATGCTGGGTCGAATCAGACCAAAGTTTCCTCCTTGCAGCTCAATGGAGTAGAAAGGGAACTCTAATGGTTGTTCTGTAATAACGTTAATGACCCCACCAGGTTCAAGTGTGCCGTATAGTACGGAAGCAGGTCCTTTAAGAACCTCGATCCTTTCAACATTAGCAGATTCTATGAAACTGCTTTGGGTGTTATTTCGGAATCCTCTCAAGCCATCTTGTAGAATAACACCTTGCTCAAACCCACGAATAATGAAGGTGTCACGAGTGTTACCAAATGTATTTGCTTCTACGACTCCTGATATATTGCGAACAGCATCTCTCAGTTGAATAACTTGCTGGTCTACCAGGACTTGCTTCGGAATCACCTGGATCGATTGAGGAATATCTCGCAACGGTGTATCAGTTCTGGTTGCTGTTGTCGCATTGTCAGCAGCATATCCCGATTCTTGTTCACCCGTGACTACAACCTGAATCGCATCATTGTCTTCTTCACTAACTTCTGTACCAGGAGAAAGACTTACAATCAAGCCTGGTTCCGCCTGTCTTACTTCAGCAACAGGAGGTGAATTCAATCCTGTAATGGCGATCCGAACCCAGTTTCCTGGCAAAGGGGTGATAGATACTAGGGCAATATCTTCTGATGGATTGGTAGCTTGAAATTCCTCACCGTCTGGTAAGTTCAACACTGCATTAGGGATATCTACAATCAGGGCATTGCCTACAGCGGATGTTGACGGTTGTTCTAGTTCTCCTGTGCTGTCTAAAATGATCTCTATCCCGCTATCGGTAGAATTCAATTGCACGCCTGTAATTTGTACTGCTGTTGAGGAGTGGGCAAGCCAGCTTGCCCACTCCTCAACAGTGAGGGCAGGCTGTTCCACATCACTGAGTTGAGGGATTTAGTCGGCGGGAATCGTTGACAACGCATCAGATTCTGTTGCTTCCAGGTTCGTATCTGCCCGAACTGGTTGTGTCACAAGTAACCAAACAGCTTGGGTTAAGCACCCAATCAAAGCGATCGTCCATATACCATTCCACTGCTGTGGTTGTCTCATACTATTCCCTCACACCTACTCGTTCTATACACTAAGTGAGAAAACTTCTCATAAGAAGAGTCAAACAAAATAATATAAGGTGTGAACTAGTAAATCTTTTTCTAACCGGATCATTCTTTTTCTAGCTGGATCTTTTTTCTGTCATTACTCGATAGGAACGAGGACTCATGCCAAATTTTTTCCGAAATGTAGTACTGAATGATGCAGGACAAGCATAACCAATGGCATAAGCAATTTCGGTTAAGCTGAGTTGAGTCTCTTGTAGCAGGTGTACAGCCCGCTCCATACGGCGTTCGTGCAAATAGCCAAAGACCGTTGTGTCGAACACTTGCCGAAAGCCTACTTTAAGCTTGTAGTCATTCAACCCAACTTGCCGTGCTAGCTCAATTAAAGATGGTGGGTTCTCCAAGCATTGATTCAGTAAATCTTTTGCTTCATAAATACAAGCAATATCCCTTGCTCGAAGACTATTGCACTCCTTGATGTTCTGTTCTGTCAACTGCGCAAACTGCAAGGTGATAATTTCTAAAACCTTACTTTCCAAGTAAAGACGTGTCATCATACCCTGATAAGGGCAACTTAAGATGTGCTGCCAAGCCACTTGCACCACAGCCGTCATCTTACCTACAGAACGGTTGAAATACACTCTTTCGTCGCCCTCGATGAACGCTTTCAGAGCACAGGGAAATGAGTCGATCGACTCCATGCTGAAGGTTCTTAAAAAATCAGGCTCTATATGAATTCTAGTTCTCAGTAGACGCGAGCGAGCAGCATACGTTTCAATCTCTGTAGCTCCATGAACACAGCACAAATATCCTTCACCTGCAACTTCATCAAATACATCGTTTTGAAACACCTCTTGCCGTACTTGATGATTTCCTAATAACTGGAATCCTAATATCAGCTTGCTTCGCTCACAATGTTGCTCCTTCAAACTCCAACTGTATTGATTTTCCTCATCATAGGTACAAATATAAAGTCCAGGACGCAACAGAATCTCTCCAACAGGCTTTACCGAAGGGGGTGTCTCCACTCTACAGTGCTGTCAAATCCATCAGAGTGATAGGCGGCTTCCCCCTTCTTTTGTAGTTCCGCTTTTAATTCACAAAAATCTGTCAGTGTGATGACTCTATCCATCTTTAAATTGGCGATCGCTCACATAGCAGCCTCGGAATTTAACTTCTCACTTTGCTTAATGCAAAATTCTAGCATTAAATTTTATTACTAAACTGAGATAACAACAATTGCTCTATATTTTTTGGCAACACAACCCTTACTTCAAGCAACTTCTCAAGAAACCTCGATAATCTTGTTTGCAACTGCAACTAAATAAGGTAGTTTTTCTCCTATTGATTAGTGAAGACAGTTCTCAAACCAGCGCGAACAGCACCAGCAATATCCCAAGCATGAGCAGCAACCATCCAGGTAGCGCTTGCAGTACTCTGTTTAACTAATCGCCGATGGTGGAAAAATCTGTTCTCCGTAGTAACGGTCATCTCGCTGGGAGGGATGAAATCCAGGTCGGAAGTAGGGAATGATATGTCGCACAGTTCGAGGAATCAAGCAATATTCTGTTAAAAACAACTTGTTCAGATCAGAGAGTGTTTTGAAACTCACAAATCTGGGATCTTGAGTAGCCAAAAGCAGCATTCCAATCACCATAAAACTCACAACGATCGCCATTCCCCATAATCCCCCTAAGACTCTTCGCCAATAAGATCCGTCAACTGTCTCCAACAGGTCGAAGGCAATGTTCTTGTGTTCTAGTTCTTCAGCAGCGTGCCATTCCCAAAGGGCTTTCATTGCTGGGTGGGCTGGCGCTAATATGTTGTGACGAAGGGTAACTTCCGATAGAGATGCTGTGAGATGTTCAAACCCCGCGATCGCTGCCAGTTGAAAAGAGAGTCCCAACTGCGGCATCAGTTGCCCAAAGAACCAGTGGATGAGCTTCAAATAGGTCTCAAAGTGGTAATTTTGATTGCGGAGGATCTCGTTATACTGCTGATGTGCTTGGCTATGGTTGGCTTCCTGCCCGATTAGCCCACTCGCCTGCGATCGCACTGGATCTTGGAGATGCCGGAGTTGACCTTGAACTGCTCGTACCATGTAAGCCTCAAATGCTGGCAAGAACAGATTTGTGCCGTTAAACAACTGGGTTATGATTGAGTTATTTTGAAACCAAAGACGAGGAGTCTGAGAATCAAACTGGAGAGCTATCCGACGGGGGCTAATCTGTTGGGGGTTAAACGGTTTAAGCGAAGTGGAGTTGATAGTCATCTCGATGACGCAGCTAAGAAGCAAAACTGGTTCTGCGAATAATTCTATCCTCCCAGCCTGTCTCAATCGAGCTTGGAAATTGTACTGTAATGCTCTGTTACACCACAGGCAAAATCAAATATGCTACCTCGTGCAATGACACTAACGATGGGTGCGATCGCCCTGCTTAGAATTGAAAAGATGTTGTTCTTGTGGAGTATCGCCCAGCTGATAACCGAGAAATGCTATAACTCCTAGCATTGCCAACAAGCCAGTAACCAAGAAAGCAATTCGTACACCAAGCGGATTAGTTGCTGTATATCCATAGCTCTCAAAAATAAATGGCAGAATTAAAGCCGCCACAGAAGGTCCAACTCCAACTGCTAGCGAAAACGTGCCGTAATAAATTGCTTCTCGACGGTGAGTAGTCAATAATTCGTCATAATCGACCACACTTCCCATCATGGCAAATACAAGCACGAAATATCCCCCTAAAAGCGGTCCAAGCAGCGCCAGCATCAGCAGAGCATGAGCCATCACTCCAATCCCAGGTAGCAGCCCAACGGTAAAGGTGAGGCTGGAAACCACAGCCAAACCCAGCATGGCGAACCTCAGTAACGAGCGGTTAGCATATCGTTGACTCAACCAATTCCATGTAGGTGCAGACACAACCATTGTCAATACCACTACAGCTTGAAAGATACTGACATCAGCTTCACTCCTACCGACTACCAATGTGACAAAGTAGGGCAAATTCGCAAGCAGCATGGAATAAGCAACATGAATGATCAAAGTGGAAGCAAACAAACTTAAAAACTGGCGGTTTTTAAACGTGAGATGCAGACTTGACCACAAGCTCAGCGAACCACCTGTGGAGCGGTGTTTTTCTCGCAATCCAAACAACGTCAACCAAACACTAACTAGCCCTATACCACCGACTACTAAAGCCATTGCTAGAGCACCAGCATGACTAAATAGTGGCGAAGCTAATAACGCCCCAAGCAGTACACCCGTTGTGCCAAAGATATTTTTCCACATACTGAGAGTGACATACTCAGCAGGTACTGCTGCCATTTCTGGCAAGCTACCATCGTAAGGAATGCTGATCAAGCTCAAGCATGTATAAAAAGCAGTTGTCACAAAAAAAAAGTAGATTGCATTCAGTAGACTGGGGCTAGTTACTGGAGGCGTCCAAAGTAAAAGCAGCGCTATGACACAAACTGGAGTAGCAAACATAAGAAAGGGACGACGACGACCCCAACGGCTGTGGTTAACATCACTCCAATAACCAATAAGCGGGTCAATAATGGCATCCCATAATCTACCAACGACTAGCAGTATCCCCGCCAGAGTAACAGATAAATATTGAGTACGTCCTGAGTCGGGTGGTGGCGCGTAAAAGTAGAGCAACCAAGTCGAGACAGTAATACTAATGATGTTAAGACCAGCAGAAGCACAACTGTAGAGTAGGATTTGCCCAAGAGTTAAGGAAGATCTGATTCGAGTTTCTGGCATGAACTAGCCTGAACAAGGAGTTGCTGAAAACAATCTTCTACCTCTCACAAGTATGCCGCAGTAAGAACAAGAGAATATTTACACTACCAAAGGTGAGATAGAATTGTGCGCTTTTATGCGATCGCCTTACCAATAAATTTTAAGTAATTGTTACTCAACTCTTTTACCGCCAAATCATACAACTGTAACCCGTGTTCGGGTGTCGCTAACGCCGGATCGGAACCCATACGTCCATCAGGATAATGCTGGCGAAAGTTAACAGGACCATATATGGGATGTCCTTTACCAACTTCAGCAGATAAAGGCGCGTGTTTGATCGATTCAGGATAAACATATTGAGTCACTGCAACTTCACTTGGAGTAGCGTGCGAACCTTCGCGATCGCCGTATAATTCCTTGGCTAACTGATACACCGAACCGCACATGAACCAGTTACCAATCTGACACTGGACTTGATCGGCGTTGCTTACACCAATTTCTGCAAGATAAGTATAAGTTTCCGCAAACGCAGCTTTGAGTGTGGCAATATTACCACCATGTCCGTTGATAAAGAAAAACTTGGTAAATCCTGCTTTCGCTAAACAAGTAATATAGTCGCGGATGACTAAAATCATCGTACTAGGGCGCAGGCTAATCGTACCAGGAAACGCGGTGTGATGCAGTGCCATACCAACATTGATTGTTGGGCTAACAAGTGCGCCAGTCGTGTCACCAACACCACGCGCGATCGCTTCTGCACAAATTGCATCAGTACCAATTAATCCCGTTGGTCCATGCTGTTCGGTAGAACCGATAGGAAGAATAATTCCCTGAGATTTTTCTAAATACGTTTCGACTTCTAACCAAGTGCTCAAATGGAGTAGCATAATTTCTTGCAGTCAATGAATCTATTTACTTATCGTAAGAAATCATTTGCATACTTTTGTTTTCATTAGAGAAATTAACACCAGCCGAACTCTATAATCCAGCGATGAGTAATGGTAGTTGAATATACCGTTGCTCATTTTGTTCTGAATAACTATTAAAGGTTGATTGTGCGTAGAATTAGAAATCAAGTCAGGGTGGCACTCATTGCACTCATCTTAAGTACCTTAACAATTGGAGGAATAGCATTTTCTGCGGAAACAGAACTGTTTAGCTTAGCCCGCCCAACAACAATTGCGGTAAACTCCAGTTTCTTAAGTCCACTCGATGAATTGTTTGGCGATATTTCTATTGGTAGGGGTGTGTTTATTTCTGGTAATACTGTTATTAGAGCAGATCCTGGTACGAGTATTTGCTTAGAGAGTGAAACTAACCTGCAAGACAACATTCTTTTCTTAGCATTGCGAAATTTGCCATCTCCGCGCTCAACAAGGTGCGGTAGATTGGGAGCTACGGGGATAACAAGTAGTACGGGTGAAAAAGTTAGCATTGCGCATCAAGCCAAGATTGAAAACTCGTATGTTGGTAACTTCACCTTCATCGGTTTTCGAGCATATCTGAATAATGTCGTGCTAGAAGATGGTGCATTTGTCTTACACGGTGCGAGACTCACGAATGTCAAGATTGGTAAAAATCGGCTTGTACCAATCGGCGCAGTGATTACAACTCAAGCGCAAGCAGATGCTTTACCGCTCAAAACTGATGATAATTCTGAGTTTCAGACTGAAGTACTCGAAGTTAATGAGGAATTTGCGGAACACTATAGCGAACTCTACAACAGCGAAGGATTTGATGCGGTTGTTGGCGCGAGTGTAGCACCAAGAACCTCTTGGAACCCCAAACCTGTGAAACCAACTTTAGGGAAAAATGTGCAAATTGCTGAATTTGTGCGGGTGGTAGGCGATGTTAGAATCGGTGATAACAGTACCATCGGTCAACGAACATCAATTCGGGCGGATGAAGGGACTCCGATCGTGATTGGTGATAATGCAGAAATTGAAGATCGCGTCACCTTTCATGCACTCAAAGGTACTAGCATTCGCATTGGTAGAAACTTAGATAGTGATGACAATATTGTCTTTCATGGACCATTGGAAGTTGGTGACAATTTAACTATTGGTGATGATGCGATTTTATTTCGCTCGCAAGTGGGTAACAACGTCACAATTGGTAGTCAGGCGATCGTCGTCGGTGTCACGCTGCGTAACGGCGTGCGCGTTCCTGAAAACGCAGTGATTACAACTCAGCAGCAAGCTGATACTTTAAGACAAGCTTGACGGTAAACAAGGGGAAGTATGCGATCGCTTCTGATGGAGAGAAAAGTGCGATCGTCTGGCTTCCTCTTTGAGTTAAGTACTTAAACGTACAGCATGATTTCTATATTGATAAGATTATGCTGAACAAATCAACATTCAATAGCAATAAAATAAAGAAAAAGACGTAAATATGATGCATTTTCGGTAATTGGATGGAAAAGCTTAATGAGGACACTTTTGTAAGCGGCTGCGCCGACATAAAGAAAGTGTCCAGTGTTGTTTCACTCTTTTCAGGCTGCGGCGGACTTGATTTAGGTTTTTCAAAAGCAGGTTTTAATATCGTATGGGCGAATGAATTTGATAAAGATATCTGGGAAACTTACGAGAAAAATCATGTTAATACTTTTCTTGAAAAAAGGAATATAAAAAACATTTTCTATGCAGACATACCAGATTGTCTTGGTATTATTGGTGGTCCTCCCTGTCAAAGCTGGAGTGAAGCTGGTAATCAAGCAGGGATAAGTGACGAGCGCGGTCAACTCTTTTTAGACTATATTCAGATTCTTAAAGTTAAACAACCTTTATTTTTTTTAGCTGAGAATGTTTCAGGAATGTTGCACAAAAAACATTCTCAAGCCATAACTAATATTCTCAATGCCTTTAAAGAAGCTGGATATAATACTTCTTATAAATTACTGAATGCACTCTATTACAACGTTCCACAAGATCGAAAGCGAGTTATTTTCATCGGCTACCGTTACGATCTAAAAAAGCAGTTCGATTTTAATCGTCTTGTACGTACACTTCCTATACCTACACTCAAGCAAGCTATTTGGAATTTAAAAGATTCAGCTTTACCTGCACAAAATAACACACATCCCCAACTTTGTGCTGTACCAAATCATGAATATATGCAGGGAAGCTTTTCTAGTATTTATATGTCACGAAATCGTGTCCGCCTTTGGAACGAACCATCATTTACAATTCAAGCAGGTGGTCGTCATGCTCCAATTCATCCACAAGCAAATAGAATGATTCATGTTGATAAAGACAAATGGATTTTTGATCCAAACTCACCTTATTCATATAGAAGATTATCTGTGAGAGAGTGTGCGAGAACTCAAACTTTCCCTGACGAATTTATTTTTTACTATAAAAACTTAACTTCTGCCTACAAAATGATTGGTAATGCTGTACCTGTTAATTTTGCTTATGCTGTTGCAAAAGTGATTAAGGATGATTTACAAGAGCCTCAAGAGCAATATCTAGGGCAAACAACCCAAGAGCCACTACAATTAAGTTTAAATCTTGTTTAATCATGCCTTGGAATGTAAAATTATGGGAAACTTTCTCCGAGCTATTTATACAGCTACTCAAAATTCAATGGCTGACATAGCAAGTTTTTATCGTAGTAAAAATAGAATTAACGCTGTTGGTGATGTTTTAGAATATTTTGTTAAAGACATTTTTGCTAATACGTTAAGTGAAACTGATGAAAATAAGAAGAATATAGCATATGAAAAAACTTTTTCGTATTTTGGTAATGCCAACAATCCTCCTGACTTAATGTTGATTAATGGAGGAGATGCAATAGAAGTTAAAAAGATTGAATCAGAAAATAGCCAAATTGCTTTAAATAGTTCTTATCCCTCAGCAAAACTGTTTGCTGATGGCCCAATGATTACAGCTAATTGCCGTAATTGCGAGAGTTGGTACGAAAGGGATTTAATATATGCTATTGGTTCAATAAAAAAGAATAAGCTATCACTACTGTGGTTCATCTATGGTGACTGTTATGCAGCAAGTAGAGAAGTTTACGAGAGAATAAGAACTATTATTGCTGATGGGGTCGTTGCAATTCCAGGAGTTGAGTTTAGTAAAACAAAAGAATTAGGACGAGTTAATAAGGTAGATCCTTTAGGTATTACCCATTTAAGAATAAGAGGTATGTGGAATATAGAACACCCAAATAAGGCTTATCGTTATCTTAATATCGATTATCAAGCGAATAAAACATTGAGATTGTTCGCTCTTATTTGAGAAACTAAGTATTATTCTTTTGCCTTGGAAGATAGAGAAAGACTTGAAACGTCAATCAATTCTAATTTAAGTATTAAAAGTGTCCAAATTAAATCACCTGATAATCCTGTTAAGCAAGTTCCAGCTAAATTAATTAGCTATCAGATTTAAAATATAATTACCGACAAAATCTGCAAGCTAGAATAGTAGATTCAGCAAATTATTTAAGTTAGTTTTGATTTCAAGTGAAATGTTGCGTTTTATCTTTTTTGACCTTCAGCGTAAATAAAATAATTATTTGTTTGCTTTACATTTGCCTGAAAGCCAGCTTGAGTTAATTTCTGTAATAAATTATCTGGTCGATAATAAATTTTAAATATTTTATATTTTTGACCATCATTTAGCTTACGCTGTTGATAAATCTCGTTTTCATTTTCAAAACGATGATCTTTAGCTGTTGAAGTAGAATCAAAGCGAGAATCAATAATAAAGACTTTTCCACCAGGACGTACAGCACGATAAACCTTGAGCAAAAACTCATCAACTTGCGTGGGAGGAACGTGCGATAGCCAGAAAGAAAAGAAGACTAAATCATATTGTGTATTTGGTCGCCAAGAAAATAGATCGAATTGATGATAATCAACCTTATTTATACTCTTTAGTTTTTCTTTATTAATCGCAATCATTTCAGCAGAAGCATCAATTGCTGTAACTTGATCGCCTAGCTTGAGTAATTCTTGTGTCCAGATTCCTGTACCGCAGGCTAATTCTAAAATTGATTCAACTTTGCCTACTTGCTGCAATGCATTTTTTAAAACAGCAACTTCGTCAAACCAACGTTGATTCAGTTCCCAGCCGCGATCATAACGACCAATGCGATAAAACCATTCATCATATTCTTTAGCTCTAGCATCATAGTAAGAGATTTGTTCTTGAATTTCTTTAGTCATATTGAAAGCAAGTGAATTGCCTAAAATATTAACTCTTGATCAGAACTAAAATTTACAATCGTTGTCAATGGACGCTCTCAAACACCTAAACCGCGTACGGTAACTTTACCAAATGAATAGATAAAATGCGATCGCACTCAGTGATTTGGTAGCAGTAAATGCCTCGATCTCAAACTAAAACGGTAAAAAGATAATTCGGTTTGTCCACTCGTCTGTGGTGGATGCAGCCCAAATTAGGATCAAAGAGTCAATGACTTCCGAAATCAAGATCGTTTTAGGCACAATTAAAACTCCTGGGCTGGTTTGAGTGGTGATAAAATCAGCGAAATGCAGCGGCATCGTTCGTTGATCGTGGGATATCAAAATTCGTCCTTGTTTGGCAGCGATTGCCAACACCTCTTGATCGGGGAGTCCTTCTAACTTGGCAACTAAAGCAGTTTGAAAATCGATCGATGGTTCTTGTCTCAAAACACCCACAACAATATTATGATTGAGATCCGCATCAGCTTGAAAGCGAATCGTCATCGGCTTTTGGTAGCAAATGAGAGCTTTTTGTACAGTTGAGAGTTTTCCTCTAAAGAAGCTTGACGGAGTTGATGAAGCTTTGCCTCTCCCTCTCTTAAGTAAGCGTCTATCACTTCTTGATTGGATAGATAAAACGCGATTATGCTCTGCATACGCTGCGCGAACGCACCATAAACTTGTTCAAGCGTTAGCGTCGGAAAACTTTGCACAATCTGCTCAGGTAGTTCACCTCGAACAAACGAGTTAAACGATCGAATCTAAAGAAACTCGACTACCAGAAAGCCAATAGCCTGCTTCACGTTGTTCAACGTACTGTTTAGACAAAATAACTGCTGTCATACTGATAAACTTTCATCAATTGATGTTAAGACTAAGTTAGTCATATTCTATCTGTGGAATCCGATGACAGTGCAAATGCCGCTTGTCTACAAGGTACTCAAAGGTCGTTATCTGATTGGTGTTGTTCGCTGGATAATGTGTTGAGTTGTTTGAGTAAACAAGTGCTATCAGCAGGTTGATTTTTAAGGCGTTCAAAGTGATGGCAGGATTAGCATATGAAAAGGGTGACTTTGAATATGGCTTAAGGTGTGTTGACGAGATAGTTAAACAAGTCATCGATGATCGCATTAATTGCCAAAATATCTGATTCGTGCCAATGTTCGCCGACTAAATAAACTTGATTACGTTGAACAACGTTGAGTTGTTGCCATAAGGGTTTTTGTTTCAAATTCTTCAATTTTGTTTGATCAAAATCCAAAGGTACAAGAAACAGAACATCGCCATCAATATCAGGAATAGTTTCTTCCGAAATATTTTCTATATAGAACAAATCTCCCGTTTGCGATCGCGGACGTTGCAATCCAACATCTTTAAGAACCGTTCCCGAATAATGCTTTTCTCCGTATGCTGTAAATCGACTGTCTTCAGTTATATCAGCAACCGATACCTTAAGAGTGCGGCGGCGATTCTCCTTCGGAGAGGCTGTGCCAACGCCCAAAGCTTGTTTGAGCGCCTCAATCCGCTGCGAATAATCATTCATCAATTGCTGACTAACGTCTTCTTTACCTAATACCTGCGCCAGTTCTTCTAGTTGCTTCTTCCAACCGAGCGGAGGCCAAGGATAGTCCAATACAACTGTAGGCGCAATTTGTGACAACTGTCCATAAATAGCTTCCATGTAGGAGTTAGATAAAATTAAGTCAGGCTTAAGTTGCAAAATCTTTTCTAACTCAGGAGAATCATAGCTACCAACAGACTGTACTTGAGTCACTTTACCTTGAAGATATTGAGGAAGTGGAGCGCCGATTTCATCAGCCGATCCAATAGGTTTGATTCCCAATACCCAGCTATTGACGAAAGTATCAGGTCTCAGCGTCACAACTCGCTGAGGATTGCGGGGAATGCAAGTTTCACCCATCGTGTGTTTCACAACGCGGCAATTCTCCGTTTGCGGCTGATAATTTGTTCCGCGAGTATTGTTAACGTTGTTGCAAGCGACCAGTAGTGATGCGGTGCAAACTCCCAAAAGCAGTAGATAGATGAAGCGACGTAGAGAGATTTTCATAAGTTAATTACTCAAAACTCCCATGAAATCGTTCCCTGCACCGTAAACGGTTCCGCTGGAAAAACGTTCAAATCATCATAAGCCGATTCAAAATAAGCCACATTGAACAAATTCCGAAAGTTCAGTGCTGCCCTAAACTGTCCGCGATTATAGAAAATAGCTGCATCTGTACGAAAATAGCTTGGTAAGATAAACGAATTGTCTAAGTCGCCTTGGCGATCGCCCACAAAGAAAAACCCTACTCCCAAACCTAGTCCTTGCAATTCACCTTGTTGCAATTCGTAGCTTGTCCATAAATTAAAGCTATGTTCTGGCACATTATTCAAACGATTACCAACTTCAAATGTGTTGTCTTCTGTAATCCGCGCATCGGTATAAGCATAGCCTGCAATCATGTTCCATCCAGGAAGAATTTCGCCTGCAACGTTCAATTCAATCCCACGACTATTTTGTTCGCCTGTTTGAATCGAAAACCCTGGACTGCTTAGATCGTCAGTCGTGACATTGGATCGAGTCAGATCGTAAAGCGCAACCGTTGCAGAAATTCTATCGTTAATATCTGCTTTAACCCCAATCTCATACTGCGTACCGCGTTCTGGCTGAAATTGCTCGCCATCAACAGATCTACCAATGCTTGGCGCAAATGAGCGACTATAGCTGGCATAGAGTGAAATCGGCTCAATTGGCTGATAGACAATGCCCACACGCGGACTAAAGGCATTTCCAGATTGAAATTCTTCGGTATCGTTGAGGAAATCTCTGTTTGTCTGCTCAAAAGCATCAAATCGTCCGCCCACCAATAACTTGAGATTTTCCGTTAATGTCACCTGATTTTGAACATAAATACCCAAAGAATCCGTCAAGCCAGCACTATCACTTTCTTCTAAGATTGCACCATTGGCTGATAATCCATAAACTGGATTGAACAGATCAAGCGGTGCTGCTTCTCGGTACTGCGCCTTATACAGATAGTTATCAAGTCGGCTTAGGTCAACTCCAAACAAAAGTTGATGCTGAATGGAACCTGTTGAGAAGTTCCCGACAATATTTGTCGTGAGTTCATAAGCTCTTGCTTTATAATCCTGGTCTCCAGTGCCGCGCTGTATCGTGCGTTGATCGGGATCGAGTTCTCTATTAAAATATGTGCTTCTCCCTCGGTTATAAAAATGCCCATAGTAAAAGGCATTGCGCAATAACCAGTTTTCATTGACTCGATGCTCTAAGTTATACCCAACTCTAAAAACTTCTGGACCGTAGAAGGTGTTTTCTTCTCCACTGTTGCGGTTACGTGGTATCTCGCCGTTGACGTTCGGTAATACAGTGCCAATTGCCGGAAGCGCATTATCATCGTTTTGATTGACTTTGTTATATTCTGCATCGAGTGTCAGCGTTGTGTTTCTTCCCAGGTCAAAACTGAATGCAGACGATAAAAACGGATTCTCTCGATTTAAAAAATCAACAAAACTATCTGCATTCTCATAAGATGCGTTTAATCGATATCGGATTGTGCTTTCATCATTGAGTGGACCTGTTAAATCAATCGCGCCTCGGTAGAAGTTATAGCTACCGATTGTGGCTTCAACCGAGTAAAAGGGTTCAGCAAGCGGCTGCTTAGTCACGATGTTAATTGTACCGCCAGGATTACCCCTACCAAACAGAACAGAAGCAGGACCTCTGAGAACTTCGATTCGTTCGATGTTAGCGAAATTTCCTGATACACCACCCCCAAATGAATAATTAAATCCATTCCTGGTGAAATTACCCGTACTGTCGGCAGCTTCAAATCCTCGAATTGTAAATGTGGCAAATTGATTATAGTAACTTGGTGCGGTTTGAATCACCCCAGGGGCATTTCGCAGTGCTTCATTTAAGGTTGTCACTTGCTGTTCTTCTAGCACCTGCTGCGGAATTACCTGAATCGATTGAGGTATATCACGTAAAGGTGTATCGGTTCTGGTTCCCACACTGGCATCGGGGACACGATAACCTTCCTCTTGTTCACCTGTCACTAAAATTTCAATTGCATCGTCTTCTGCTGTATCAGCCTCACCCAACGTCACCGCCAACACCAATCCTGGCGTAAGCGATCGCACTTCCACAGCAGGTGGCGCATCGGTTCCTGTAATCGCTACTTGCACTTGACTATCTGGCAAACTTGTCACGCGCACCAACGCAATGCCCTCAATTGGATCTATTTGCGAAAACTCTTCGACCGCCGCATTCGGAATCTCTGCAATTAGAGTGTTGCCGACGATTCGAGTTTCAGGGACTTCTAGAGCGCTTGCTGTTTCTAGCACCACTTGCAAGCCCGCCTCGGTCGTCTCTACCCGTACTCCAGTAATTTGCACCGGCGAGGCTTCGACAGTAGTTGCAGGTTGTTCTTCACTTAACTGTGGTACTTCCTGCGCCCTGGCTGGTATCTCTACATTGATTGCAGCACCCAACAAGCTTAGTGCCAATACGCATTGAACCGTTACCCAAACCTGACTCATCGCCATATTCGTCCTCACCCAGTTCACTCGGCTCTCTCAATTGCAAAGAGTTCTTATTTATGTAGAACTGAGTGTAAGCAGAAGGCGATCGCCAAATCTACTCCAAACCTACACCATCACCCCAAGATTCTATTTTCAAGATTTTTTGATTCAGAAAGCAATTTTTCTACCACGGATGCAATCGCTGGGAGTGATCCCAAAGTGACGCTTAAACGCTGCGGCAAACTGAGCAGGGTTTGCATAGCCGACACGATTTGCCACTTCAGCTACTGTAGAGTAAGGTTCCCGTAACAAGCGTTCAGCCTGTTTCATCCGCTGCTGAGTGAGATAAGCAAAGGGCGTGAGTCCAAACAGCGAGCGAAACCCTTTATGCAGCGTACAATGACCAACTCCTACTTGCTGCGCGAGTTCGATTTGTGAAGGGGGATGTTCTAGATGCGATCGCAAAATTTCTGCCGCATGATAAATTCGGGCGATCGTGCTGGGTTTGAGGGCTGATGCTGTCTGTTGCTGGTGCAACCTCCCCATAGCGGAAGTGTCCACAACGCCTTCTAGCTGAAGTGCCATCAACTCAAACACTTTACCCTGCAAATACACCCGCTTGGTTGTTCCCAAAAATGGACAGTCGATGATCTGCTGTACGACTAATCGCATTGCTTCGGTTGTTTTCGGCGAAAATACTTGTTGCCAATCGTCTCCTCGCACCAATGGTTTTAATTCGGCGGGGAGTTCTCCTGTCGGTGCTGCAAAAAATTGCCTCAACAAGTACGGCTGCATATGAATTCCGACTCCAATATTGGGTTGCGATCGCGGCGTGAAGACCGTTAGGCGGCGTTGAATGCCACTACCGCCAATGTAGCTGCGCTTGGCATCGATTAACACATGATCGCTACTATCTTCCACTCCTGATAACTGCACTTTGAACTGCACTAAATGCTGATTTTCTATCTCTCGAACTGTTAGATCTTTATAGGTTTCATGAAAAATACACAGTTCTAAATCAGGATATAGCTCCATTACTTGAGCGTAGCCACTACCCAACTGCAACGGCACAGTATGAATCGTTTCTAGACCATCAATCGAGGTAGCGGGAGGACAATCTTGCTTAGCTTCCGTTAAGATTTCATCTACCTGCTGTGCAGTGAGGTCGAGGCTCATCGGAGACGAGGAGATTACAGGATATTTTAATGATAATTAATTCTAATAATCTCAGCTTGCTGATGAGAAGTCAACACTAATTTGTAATTTGTAATTAGAGAAATTTTAGATATGGGGAGTTAGCGATCTCTTCACTCGGCAGCTACAGTGTAAGCGTTTACACAGTCAATGTCCTAATCATTTTTACATTCTTGGTATGACTCAATTAGCTGTTGAATTTCTTCGGCAGTAATAGTGGCTTGTTCAGATTTGGCATAAATTAGGTGGAGAATGACACTCGCAGGAGATTCGATTTGATAAATTAGACGATAACCACCACTTTTACCGGATTGAGCATCACTATTTCTAGCACGAACTTTATAGACAGTGTACTTTGTCCCTGAAACTTGTTCGCCGATGAAATTAGCCAGATGCAAATTGTCCAAGACAGGTTGAATATCTGTTTGGATTCGACGGTAGCGTTTGGCGAGTCCTTTAAGACGACGTTTGAACAGACTCGTGAATGTAAGTTGTACCAGAGATTCAAGAGAATCAGACATCAATGCCATGCCAAAGTTCAGAAATGGGGAAGGTTTCTCCAGCTTCGGCTTGACGGAATGACTCTTTTAAGTCAGCTAAAATTTGAGCTTTGGAGTCTGTCTGTGGGTCAAAGTCTGAATCAACATCCTCATCAAGTAAGGTGATTCGCACAAGAACTTTGACGTGCTTACTGAAGTTAAGCGGTTGCAGCAGCAGCAATTGTCCTTGCTCGTCGATTGTGCCGATTACCTCAATTTCTTGCATTGTACCCGCTTAACAATACGCTGTCTGCATTGTAGCATCGACACAGAAGGCATTTTTCAGTTGAAAGCGTATCATAAATTTACTAAGACTTGCTATCAATAACCGCAATTCACCGATGAGAAGTCAAGAAGGTTTGGTAATGGGTCGGTGACAGGGAATGGAGAAATAAATAGTCTTTCCGATTACCAGTTACCAATGACCAATTCCCAATTCATGTCAGTACAGGTTCGGGCAGTGCGCCTTGCATTTTACTTAAATAGTCAATCAGGTTTTCGAGTTGTTGATGAGCGCTGAGGACACCTAAACCGCGTACAGTAACTTTACCAGGGGAATAGACAAAACGCGATCGCAAGTGTTCGGGTAAGTTGGCTGCAAGTAGATTCCACGCGGGTTCTTCCATTGGAGTTTCTAAAATTATGTGTTGCTTTCCTTCAGGTTTAATGCGGCTGAATCCCAAAGATTTAGCAACTTGTTTGAGTTCCATCACCCGCAACAGTTGATTGGCACCACTCGGAATCGTACCGTAGCGATCGCTCCACTCTGCTGCTATTTGTGTTAATTCTTCTTTCGTTTTTGCCGCAGCGACGGCGCGATAGGCACTCATTTTTTGATCCATATCGAGAATATAGTCGGTGGGAATAAATGCGGTGAGGTTGAGGTCGATTTGCGTATCATCAACACTGGGAATTTCTTGTCCGCGAATCTCGCGAATTGCTTCTTCGAGCATTTCCATGTATAAATCAAAACCAATTGCATCCATTTGACCCGATTGCTCTGCACCGAGTAAATTACCCACACCGCGAATTTCCATATCGCGCATCGCCAGTTGATAACCTGAACCGAGTTGCGTAAATTCTTGAATTGCGCGTAAACGTTGCCGTGCTGCATCCGATAAGGCGCGTTGCTTCGGGTAAAATAACCAGGCATGGGCTTGTATCCCCGCACGACCGACACGACCGCGTAGCTGGTAAAGTTGCGACAATCCAAAACGGTGTGCATCTTCAATTAAAATTGTGTTGACTCTGGGAATATCTAATCCCGATTCAATAATTGTGGTACAAACTAAAATATCTGCTTCGCCGTTGCTAAACGTGAGCATCGTTGATTCAAGTTCGCCTTCATCCATTTGCCCGTGAGCGATCGCAATTCTGCCTCCTGGAATCATTTCCCGTAATTTTGTCGCCGTTTCTTCGATACCATCCACACGCGGAACAACATAAAACACCTGTCCGCCGCGATCGAGTTCTTGGCGAATTGCACTGCGTACCGAGTCTGAATCATACGGTGCTAAATGCGTTTTAATTGGACGACGCGTTGGGGGTGGTGTTGTAATCAAACTCATCTCGCGAATTCCTGACAGCGACATATATAAAGTGCGTGGAATCGGAGTTGCACTCAGCGTTAAAACGTCAACTTGCGTTTTGAGTGACTTAATTTTCTCTTTTTGATTGACGCCAAAGCGCTGTTCTTCGTCTACTACTAATAAACCTAAATCGCGGAAGTTTACACCTTTACCGAGTAGCTGATGCGTACCCACAACAACATCTAATTCTCCTGTAGTGAGGCGGCGTTGAATATCGCGGCGTTCTTCAGCAGTGCGGAAGCGATTGAGTAAACCCACTTGAATTGGGTAGGGGGCAAAACGTTCTTTGAGCGTGTGGTAATGCTGCTGTGTGAGAATCGTCGTCGGTGCAAGTAGGGCGACTTGTTTACCCGCAGTGACAGCTTTAAAAATGGCGCGGATCGCCACTTCAGTTTTCCCAAAACCGACATCACCACAAACCAAACGATCCATCGGGCGATCGCTTTGCATATCGCGTTTAACGTCTTGTACCGCTTTTAGCTGATCTGTTGTCGGTTGGTACGGAAACGAATCTTCAAGTTCTTCTTGCCAAGGTTGATCGGGGGGATATGCTAAGCCTTGTTGTTGCGATCGCGCGGCGTATAATTTCAGCAAGTCAACAGCAAGTTTCTTAATTGCCTTGCGAACGCGATTTTTAGTATTCGCCCACGCTTTCCCCGTCATTTTGTTTAATTGTGGGGGTGACTCAGTTGTACTGCGAAATCGCGATAACGATCCGAGTTGATCGGCGGCGACGCGCAATAAACCATCAGCATATTGAATAACAATATATTCGCGGGTTTCTTTATTGAGAGTTAAGCTTTCGAGTTTGAGAAACTTTCCAACACCATGATTGCGATGGACAACATAATCGCCAGGGCGTAGCTTATTTAAATCAACTTGCTTCGATGTAGCTTGACGGCGCTTGCGAACATAACTTGGTGTTGCTAAAGTATGCTGACCGAAAAACTCGCGATCTGTCACGAGTGCGAGTCGGAACGTTGGTAAAATAAAGCCTTCGAGTTCGGCTAAACCCGAATACTTCAAAGCGACCGGCGTGTGCGATATTTGCAGCTTATCAATTGCTTGAAAGTCGCGCGGATTGGGAATAAACTGTGCAGGACAATCGTGTTCTTGTAATAGCGAAACAGATCTAGAAGGCTGCGCTGAAACTAACCATACCGAAAAACCGCGATCGCGTTCAGTGCGAATTGTCTCAGCAATCTTGGCAAATTGATGCGGTGTTACGGGTACAGGACGACTAGCGAGATTGATGGCTGTAGGTGCGGAATTTTCTTCTACGACAAGTTCTGAGAGATGGAGTTGGCGAAAGTTGCTGGCGGTTGCTAGGGATTCCTCAAAAGCACGATGAATGCGCGGTAAATGACTGAGTGCAGCGTGCTGTTCCTCTGCGTTTTCTACCCAACGATCGCTATGCGCTTGACTTTGTTCAATTTCGTCAATGGCAATGAGTGTATTTTCAGGCAAATAATCAAGTAAAGATGCAGGTTTATCAAAGGCTAAACCTAAGAAGCGACGGCTACCTTCTAAAGTGTGATTTGTCTCAAATTGTTCTTGTTCTTCTGGTGATAAGTAGGTATTGACTTGTTGCTTCTTGTCAGCTAAGGCGGAAATGATAATCGGTGCAAAAGTTGTCGGAGTGAGTACCAGTGAATCGATTTTATCTAAAGCACTGCCATTAGAACTACGCGATCGCTGTGTAGCTGGGTCAAATTCGCGAATTTGTTCAATTTCATCCCCGAACCACTCTAAACGCACGGGTAACTCGGAAGCCACCGGAAACACATCGACAATATCTCCGCGCCGACTCCATTGTCCTTCAGTTTCTACGAGCGGTACTCGTTCGTAGCCTAACTGTGCTAGTTTGTCACCAAAATCATCTAGATCTAACTCCATCCCCTGCGTCACGCTCAAACAATACGGCTGAAACGCTTCCAAGGGTGGTAAATGTGGTTGCAACGCCGCCTGAGTCGCGACAATTGCCATTGGTGATTGTTCTTGCCCATTACCTGTTACCGATGACCCATTACCTCTAATTAAATCTGCTAAAACTTGCATTTGTCCCCACGTCATTTCCGTTTCAGGGTCAAATGGTTCGTAGGGAGAAGCTTCAGAAGTCGGATAAAAATGTGTTGTTTGCCAGCCCATTGCTTCAAGCTGTGCTGTCCAGCGTCCGGCGTCTTCGAGGGTGGAACACACAACCAAAAGATGCGATTGCGCCTCTTGTGCCAAAGCTGAAGCCACCAATCCTTTAGGAAGGCGAGGAATGCCGTTTAAACGACAGACGCGCTGTCGCTCAAGTTTAGCTAAAATTTCTGTTGTGAGCGGCGATCGCCCCAAAGCACGAACAATGGAAAAAAATGCCATAGCTTCCGCTGTCTTATTGATGTCTTCTGCTTAACACAATGCGCTGAACATACGTTCTTTGACTATTTTAGAGTCCCTGACGCGATGGTATTTTATGAGCAAGGGTTGGATTTCCCTACTCTATACTGTTTTGTTTTCGATGTTGCTACGGCTAAGCAGAGGAGCCGCTTTTTTCGTGCGGGGATTTCCCCATTGAGGAGCGGATTCGTTGCGGAGGTTCCCGCGCCCTGTAGAACTCCGCGTGAGCCACTGCGCCCTTGGGGGTGTCCCCCGTTGTAGCAAGTGGCGTCAAACTGGCTTGAGCAGGGGGGCTTCAGGTGCAGAGGAGATTTAAGATTTAATAGCTATGATCAATTGCAATCATTTTTAAAATTGGTATAACAAGACCAATCTTGAGTCAACTCAGAATGTTGATCAGTTTTCTCTTCCCACGACTTGACAACTCAGACATAATAATGACATTTATGATTCACTCGCTCCGGACTTCGTCCCGCTGCGCTAACGTCCCTCGCTCCTCGCTCCTAGCTCCTCTAAGTTTCCTCCATGAACTTTGAAATTCTGATCATTTTTCTGCTGATCGTCGCTAATGGCATATTTGCTATGTCAGAAATAGCGGTCGTTTCCTCACGTAAAGCACGGTTGCAACAATTGGCAAATGAAGGTAATGCTAAAGCACGAGCGGCATTAAAACTTGCCGAATCGCCGAATAACTTTTTATCAACAGTGCAGGTGGGAATTACACTGATTGGGGTTCTTACAGGTGCTTTTGGCGGGGCGACGATCGCCACAAATCTCGCAAATTATCTCCAGCAAATTCCTGGGCTTGCGCCGTATAGTCAAGCGATCGCATTAGCTATTGTCGTCTTAACTATTACGTATCTTTCCCTAATTATCGGCGAACTTGTGCCGAAGCGCCTAGCATTACATAGCCCTGAACGAATTGCTGCCAATATTGCAATGCCCATGCGTACGATCGCGGCGATGGTTTCTCCGGCTGTTTATTTTTTGAGTGCTTCGACTGATTTTGTTTTACGTATTTTAGGAATTGGTCCTTCAACTGAACCGCTGGTAACTGAAGAAGAAATTAAAGTTTTAATCGAACAAGGTACTGAGGCGGGAACCTTTGAAGTTGCTGAACAAGATATGGTTGAGCGTGTCTTTCGGCTGGGCGATCGCCCTGTAAGTGCATTGATGACACCTCGTCCTGAGATTGTCTGGCTTGATTTGGAAGACTCTCTTGAAGCAAATCGTCATAGAATTATCGATGGCGGTCACTCGCGCTTTCCTGTATGTCAAGGAGGGCTAGATAACGTTCTGGGAATTGTGCCTGTCAGTGACTTACTTGCCCGTTGCTTGTCAAACCAACCCTTAGATTTAACCGTTTCGCTGCGTCAGCCCGTGTTTGTGCCAGAAAGTACTCGTGGGTTGAAAGTTTTGGAAATGTTTAAGCAAACTGGGACGCATATTGCCCTTGTTGTTGATGAATACGGAGTGATTCAAGGATTAGTCACACTCAATGACATTCTGATTGAAATTGTTGGTGATGTTCCTTCCGACGACAATCAAGAAGAACCCCAAGCCGTACAACGCGAAGATGGTTCTTGGCTGCTGGATGGTATGTTATCAATCGATGAATTCTTTGAACTTTTTGCAATTAAAGAAATCCCTGCAGAACATCGCGGTAGTTATCAAACTTTAGGTGGTTTTGTGATTACCCATCTTGGGCGCATTCCCACAGCTTCTGACTACTTTGAATGGCAAGGGATGCGAATTGAAGTTGTTGATATGGATGGTAATCGCGTTGATAAAGTGCTAGCTGCACCTATGAAAACTTAGCAGCAACCTGAATAAATAGTAAAAGGTTTTTATTAACTATCGCCCGCAACTCTCACCCACTGGCGAAAAGCTTTCATTGTGGTATTTCTCCCCGCAGTTCTACTTTGCTCTAAATATTGAGGAATTGCCTCAACTAGAGGTATGTTTGGAAAATTCATGCTGTTTGGTGAGACAATATATTTACCAGCTTGGAGTAAATTAATTTGTAATTTGCCTTGCTCAAAGCGCCACAGTTCAGGAACCCCAAGTGCTTGATAAATATTTGGATGCGTCCGAGAAGTAATATCAATTTCTAATGCTAAATCAGGTGGAGGATCGACAGTTAAATCAAGGCGTTTCTTACCGCGAATTGCTAGCTCATTTTGAATATAAAAACATTGATCTGGTTCAATACCTTTAAGCATTGCTTGATTTTTGTAAGTTGTTGAGCCAAGCGTTAAGAATTCAATATCTAATTCTTCTAATAGAGCTTTGACTAAATCGCCAATAATTTCTTTGGCTGCCTCGTGTTCTGGTAGGGGCGTCATAATCTCCAAAGTCCCATTATCATAAGCAACTCGTGCTGAGCGATGTTCTCCTAACTCATCTAAAATCAGCTCAAACTCTTGCCAACTGACTTCATGAAATAACACGTGCTGTCCTGGCGGAACGCTTAGTTTTTTTAGTTCTAATAACATTTTTCTATCCTTTTATAAAAACTAGCTTTTACCCACTATTAAATAAAATTTTCACCTACATGGACGTATTATTAAAATCTTCATTTTAGTGTACGAAGGTGCACTTTGCTTGAGTAGTTCCGATTTTAGTCGAAGAGCATCAGTTCAGAATAATCAATTTATTTAATCTATAAGAAATATATTGAGAAGTTGGTTTAAGTTCTGGTTGCGACTGTAATTTAGTTTCAGCAACTAGAAATAAAAGTAAGATGGCGATCGCTATCCCGACAAGTAATAAAATTAGTAATATTACGTTATTGTTTTTCTGATCTTCCTGGTGACTGTTCGCAAGTGTTTTTTCGGATGGGTAACTTTTTTTATAAGGGTCTTTCCAACCTCCTGCTTGCACAAGATTAGATAATCCTCGCCAAACTCCAGCTTGAATTAAAGTTGATTCAGATTTAATCCCTGTAACAACTAATAAAGGAGCATTCTCTCTTGGTAGATTATGTTGTTCGAGTTCGTATGCTAGTTCATCGCGTTGCTGCTTTGAATTTTTGCCAAGTTTTTTGTCTAAATTAGCCGGAAAATTATAAACATTAATAACTTCTTCAATAGCTAAATGAGTTAGTACATCAAAGTTCACTTGAAATCCATAATCGCCACCAAAAGTTACAGCATGGTCAATTTCTGTTCTTAAATTTTCTCGCAATTCGTCACGTAAAGCGCAAGATGCGATCGCGCGTAACTTTATTTCATTTGATTCTGTATCTTCACCTACCCAAGCAACAGAATTACGGATAGTACGTCCTTGAAAATCTTTTCTTTCACTTGATTCTAAACCGGTGACAAGTAACAATAAAGCACCATCAAAACGAGCTAAAATAACTGATGGTGATTCACTCTGAATCAATTCGTTAATGCGATTTTTTTTAAGAATATAGGGAACTTCAGGCTGCCAGCAATAATCATCATCTGGCGCATCACCGCGACTTTGGACGTAAATATTCATAGTTCTTGAAATCCAAATTTTTACACGCCCTAGCTAATTTTTAATAAGTCTTCTCCTTGCAACAAGGCGAAGCCGTTATTTGTTTTACATTCACTAGCAAATTGACTCACAGCTTGCTTGAGATGATAATCTCTTCCTAGCCAATCGCGAAGAAAACTAAATAAGCCCCAACTACGCGATCGCGTATCAATATGCAACTTTAAAATAAACCGCAGTAAATACCGCAAGGGTTGTTCGCTATCTTGAGGATTATATACAGCATCATGACTAATTTTACGAAAGCGAAAATGCGGGGTGCTACTATTAGTATCTATTCTAGAAAAAACAACACTACCTACCGTTTGTACAGGATTAACGACGACAGCAACTTTAGGTAACAAATTAGCTGAATTAAATAAGTCAATTAAGCGGCTGTATCCTTCTTTAACTCGCTGCAATAGTTCTTTAGCCGAGGCTTCAGTTTGGAGATATTTTTCACATTTAACTGGTGCAAATATCACTAATCGCGGTGAATCTAAATCTTGATATGCAGTTTTAAATAAGTCAGTCATCTGTTGCGGACGATTAATCAACTCATGCCATTTGCCGTTTTGTTCCATCAAAGCAGGCGCATCAATCGCAATCAGAACTGCAACACAATCAGTCAGCAAATTCTTGACAAATTGCCTTTTTTCTGTTGTTGCTTTTGCAGCATGATATCCACCAGGGTAATCTTGAAAATGTAATTGTAAAGAAGGCTTTTGCCCTTTTTGCCCTAAACCAAAAATAAAAGATCGCAACTCTTCAGGTTCGCCCTCAGTTCCTTGAATTCCCCCAGTTGCTTCAAAATCGTCAAGTAAAGTCTTAAGTTCCACCAATCTTTCTTGCAGAATTGCAGAACTTTCTTCATCAGGAGTCAGTTGTAAATCCGTTTTACCAATATTGCTTTCAAATTGCTCATAAGTTGCCGTGAGTAATGTCGTTTTACCCACCCCACTAGGACCTAACATAGTAATTTTAATTTCGTGCATTCGATCGCTCTGACTTTAATTCAAAAATTGCATAGCATTCGATTGATTTGCTGCGGTAGCTTGCGCGATCGCATCTACCCATTCACGCCGCAGTCGCGTGCGATCGCCCAACGCAGTAAACTCTGTTTGCCAAACTTGCGCCCTAACTTCTTCCAAAAAGATCCGCCACTCTGATTTTGCACCTTCAGCGCGCAGAATGCGATCGACAAACTCTTCAACAATGGCAAATGCAGCTAAACTTGGTTCACTCAGTAAGTCTTCTAACGCTGTTTCGCAACCGTATACAGCTTCTGCATGCAGTGTTTTTAAGTTAGAGAAGATTTCTTTTGCAGTGGGTGATTTAGAAAGTTGCAGCGTTGTTTCATCAGGAGTTAACCCATCTAAATGTTTGCGAATCCGGTGTTGAATTAGCCCTCGATAGGAAATCTCAAATTCAGCCAAAATTTGAAACCCCAGTCGTAGCTTCGGTAAAGATTCGGGTAGCTGTTGGGCAATTTCCTGGAGAAATTCTACACCTGTTGCAGGTGTGATGTCACCCAAACGCCCTTGATGAATTAAAACATCCGCAACTTGCGATTTCACTCGTATAAGCGATCGCTGCAAACCAACATCCAAAGCTAAAAAATGCTGTGACAGATGAGCGCGAATTTCATGTAAGTATTGATAGTAAGCATTAGGATAACCACCTGTGCGATCGCGCCGTTTTTCAATTTGTTCAAGTTCAGGAATTCCTGTATCTTGACGACACGCTGCAATTGCTGCGGCTACTTGTTGTTTAAAATCAATATTCTGTTCATTGCGTTGCGCTTTAAGATGTCGTAGCAGTGCTTCTAAACCACTTGTGAGTTCATTCCACAAGCGCTCAAATAACTCAACAAATAAAGGAAACCAGCTATCACCTACTGTTACCTGCGCTAAAGCTTTATTCGCTTTCTCTAACTCAAGGGTTACTGTCTGCTGAAGTCTATTTAATCGCTCTTGGCATGATGTTGCATACTGCTGATCTAAAGTCGTAATATGTGCTGCTAAATAGTCAAGAATTTGATCTAAAACTTGATTGGCTGCATTAGCATCCGCACAATTAGCAATAACACAATCAACCACTTTCAAATGTTTTTCGGTTAATGTGTCGGCTAAATCTTGACAGTTATTGGAGTTATCCCCATTTTTTGAGTGAGCATCAGTGCGATTTAGCACCATAAACGACCACAATTCGAGTGGCAAGTCAACTAATGCAGCGCGTGCAGTATCATACAACCGCACATCAACATCCGCCCAGTAGTCGCCGGAGGATTTTGGCATGCGCACAAATAACACCACATCGACATCGTTTCCTAGCGTTTTAACAAGTCGTTCAGCATCACCAACGCCAGTATCGCCTAATCCTGGCATATCAACTAAGGCAATTTGTCCGACATCCGCATGCGGGAAGGTACAAACAATTTTAACTTCACGGACTGCGAGATAATTGAAAAACACGCGTTGACCATCAGTTGTATCTTGGGCAACATATTCGCGAATTTCTGATCTTGAGATTCTTTGTGGAGAAGGCGATCGCAGTAAGTGACGGTACTTGTCGATATGGGCGTGATACCTTCCTAAATGTTCGTGCATTGCTCCTGGTTCAGCGTAGCCAGGAAGTTCGCGGGGTAAGGATGGTAACGGATTATTAGTGAATTCAGCTAGGGTAATTGGTTTAGTTCCTAGCCGTAGCTGTTCATAATAGGGCGCAATTACTTCATCTAAAAATGATCGCTCAGAATGAAACCAAACCTCGCCATAAACATCGATACTAGGATTATGGTGGATTGTACTGCGAACACCTGTACAGTGTTGGCGATCGCCATCAGGAATTTCGGCAGCAGTAAGTCCTGTCAAGCTTTGTAGTAAGCGACTCTTACCTTGTCGAGCGCGTCCAACTACACCAATATTCAGCGTATCACGCGCAAAACGTTGCTGAAGTTGTCTTAGTGCTTGTAGTTCCGCTGCAATGTGACTCTGTATCGATGAAAGATCGATTTCCTGTAAACGTCCCCAGCTATTCACATCATCAACTTTTGTGAGAATACGTTGGCGATGCGCTTCAAGTTCTCGCAGGGTTTGAGCAAGAGTTTCTAGATTTGCGACTACTGTGGTAATTTTTTCTGCTAAAGGACGGCGTTTTTCTACAATGCTAGCAATTTGCCTTGTGCGATTTACATTCATTTGAAGGTGTTGTCTGAATGCTTAGCGAATAAATTTGTTGCCAGATAAATAAAGCCCACGGCTGTGGACTTAACCAATAAAACTCTTATTTTAGTGTGCGGTTGTCACACTTTGTTTTGGTAGCCCCGATGCCAGTCGGAGGGCATCTCTATTGCGATGTACGTGCTAATCACGCCGCATTAACCCTAACATTGGACCTAAGATTGCTCCAAAAACAAAACCTCCCGCGTGTGCCCAATAAGCAACACCACCCCCTTCCATACCAACATTTGTGCGTGCAGGTAAGCTAACTAAACCATAAAACGCTTGCTGAACAAACCAAAATCCAAGGAAAAAATAGGCAGGGATGCGAAATGTTGTGATGAAAAATCCTAAAGGAATCAAAGTTAACACCTGGGCTTTAGGATAGCGGAGGATGTATGCGCCCATAACACCTGCGATCGCACCACTCGCACCCACCATTGGAGTCCCAGAATTTTGCGAGAAAAACCACTGCGCCAATGCAGCTAAAACGCCACAACTGATATAAAAAATGAAAAATTTGAGATGACCTAAACGGTCTTCAATATTATTACCAAAAACCCACAAAAATAACATATTGCCTCCTAAATGCAGGAGACCGCCGTGCAAAAATTGTGATGTTACTAAAGTCAACCATTCTGGTATTCCTTGAGCTACAGGCACAGGACAGGTTGAGGATAATTGACATGGCACGACTGCTGCGCGGCTAAAGAATGCTTGTAGTTCTTGCGGTGAAAGCGTTGCTTGATATAAGAAAATAAATATGTTTGCTCCAACGATCGCATAAGTTACATAGGGCGTGATCGATGTTGGATTATTATCTCGCAGTGGTACCACAGATTTGCTTCCTATTCGTCAAATACAAATGCTAATGTATCGTCTGCCCCTTTACCACCACTATTTAGTCATAATAACTAAAAGCTAACCTCTTTGTTGCTAGCGAGTATATATTTGTTATTTGTGATGCTCTCTATCTGCAACAATTGCAACAGCTATTCTCTATAGTGTTTTCTCAAATTTGCTTACAGAAGTAAAAGGAAAACGGTTTCCTTTACATTAGACTTCTTGCAAAAGTACTTAAACTGTCATGTTGAGCCAAGCGAAACATCTCGCGAGATTCTGCGCTACATTACATTCCGCTGGGAATGACATTCATAATTTTTCGACTTTTGCAAGAGTTCTATTTTATGTTTAGAGATATTCTTGCTGCGAATCGTCTTTAAATAAGCCTAATACTGGACCTAAAATTGCTCCAAACACGAAACCACCAGCGTGCGCCCAGTAAGCAATACCACCGCTTTCCATACCGATATTTGTGCGGGCTTCTAAACTCGCAACTCCATAAATAGCTTGTTGGAGAAACCAGAAACCGAGAAAATAAAATGCCGGAAGTCGCACGGCAGGAAAGTAAAATCCTAAAGGAATTAACGTCAATACCTCAGCTTTTGGGAAGCGAATAATATAGGCTCCCATGACACCTGCGATCGCGCCACTTGCACCCAAAGAAGGCACTGTCGAACCTTGAGAGAAGAACCACTGCGCTAAGCCTGCTAAAACACCGCAAACTAGGTAGAAAAACAAAAACTTAAAGTGTCCTAAACGATCTTCGACATTATTGCCAAAAATCCATAAGAACAGCATATTGCCTCCTAAGTGTAGAAGACCACCGTGGAGGAACTGCGATGTAATTAATGTTGCCCACTCTGGTACAGGCTGATTTACCGGAATTCCAGCCAAGCTGGCGGACAACTCACGCGGTACAATTGCAGCTAAATGGAAAAAAGCATCAAGTTGTTGTGGAGGCAAACTTGCTTCGTATAAGAAAGCAAGAACGTTTGCAGCAATTAGCCCATAGGTAACATAAGGCGTAATTGACGTAGGATTGTTATCTCGAATAGGAACCATGCAATTTGTTGTGAGAAACTGGCAATCACAATAACCAATTTTTTAATTTATATCTTCTAACTAGTGGATGGATTTGGCAATTCACTAAGAGTAAGTAACCGGTAGATAGTGGCTAGTGGCTGGTGAATAGAGATCTTGCAAAAGGCACATTTGCGTATATCGAGTCGGCAGTTAGATTACCCTGTAACCTACTAATGGTACAAAGTATAATCATGAGGCTGATTTCCTTACCATCCTGTATCAGCTTTGATCAGAACATAGGCTGCAACGTCTTGAATTTCGCGCTCGCTCAATCGACCTCTAAAGGCTGGCATAGCGCTTTTACCATTACGAACTTGGTTCACAATCGCAGCCATTGAGTTCATCTTATATTTTTCTAGGGCTGGTAACTTTAGGGTTTTGTAGGCAATAATCACGTTACCACCGCCCATATGACACGCCCAACAGTAATTTTGAAAGATTCTAGCACCGTTAGTTTCTGCTAGAGCGGCGTGCGTTGCACCAAAAATTAAAATGGCGATCGCTAGCACGACAAGCGATAGTAATTTTTTCAAGTCATTCCTCATCAGGCTTGATTCAGCAATCAAAATGCCCCAAGAGTTGATTTTGTGACTCTTGAGGCACCGACAGCGATGTGGCAGGTTTAATTTATGCCACTGAACGCGCAAGCAGCATAATTAGCCTTCAACGGTAATTTTGCCAATCATCCCAGCACCACGGTGAGGTTCGCAGTAGTAGGTATAGTCGCCTGCGGGTGCGTCTTCTGGGAAGGTCGTTTTAACTTGTTGACCAGGAGTCATGAGCAACTGCTTGTGAGACAGACCTTTCGCTAGATCTGCACTCTTAGTAGGGTTATTAGCTGCATCGAAGACAACGTTATGGGGAGGTACTTTGTTGTTTATCCATTCAACTGTGTCACCAGGCTTGACTGTGAGTTTTGCCGGATCAAAAACTAACATGCCTTTATCAGAGCCTAGTTTAACTTGGTAAGTTTCAGCTGCTGCTGTAGGAGCAAAGAACGCAAAGCTACCGACAACGAGTACGAGTGCTAAGACAACTGTACCGAAGCGCCGCAAAGTTGCAGCAATAGATTTCATAGTTTTCTCCAAAGAGGTTTATTGTCGCTATTTAATTTTAAATAAAAACAAACACCAAGTACGACGAGTTGTCATAGATACATTTTTTATTATCAAAAAAAATCAAAAAAA
Organism: Gloeocapsopsis sp. IPPAS B-1203; assembly: GCF_002749975.1. NCBI lineage: Bacteria > Bacillati > Cyanobacteriota > Cyanophyceae > Chroococcidiopsidales > Chroococcidiopsidaceae > Gloeocapsopsis > Gloeocapsopsis sp. IPPAS B-1203. The sequence continues at coordinate 96,636 of NZ_PEIG01000015.1, forward strand.
TGCGGTTAAAAGCTTTCTGTACCCCATCCTCTAGCCTTCTGTGCGGCTGTAAGGACAAACGCGGCTAAGCTTTCTACTTCCTCCTGAGTCATCCAAGATTCTGGGACTTGGCGACACCAGTACGTTTCTTCCGAGCCATCATATACCATAGGTTGGCGCAGAAAAGCAACGAGATTGCCGACATTATCCCTCGGAGGGTTTGCTCCTTTGAGCTTGTCTAGTGCAAGCGATGTCTGAGGATCTGGAAGAGTCGCACCACCTACATGACAGTTTAAACAGTTGTTTTCAAACAGCACTTTACCTTGAGATATTTCTTCGAGGGAAAACTCGCGAGTAGCGCCTTGTTCGTCCACTTCTAGGGCGATGGGTTCTGTCAGACGCAAATACCGAGCAAGATAAGGGTCAATACCTGCAGCAGTCGCTGAGGGAGTCATCTGTAACAACGAAACGACAACAATAGACAAAAGTATAACTAAACGGCGCACACAGCTTGTACTTAACATTTATTTAGACTAAAACTTGAAGAATAATTATGACAGAGGTCAGGGTTCAGAGGTCAGAAATCAGGGTTAAAAGCAAGATTTCGGTAGTGACTCTGAACTTCTATAGTGTTCCAACAACATTGACCATTGCTGTAAAAGAGGATTAGGAGAAAGAAAGTGCGATTAACTGCTTCTGTCTCCTGTCTCCTCAACTTCACTGTCTAGATTTAGTGAGCTAATTGAACGCTCATTTCTTGACAGTGCTTAAGTTTTATGCATCTGACTTTTAGTATGGTTTAGCTTGACAAGATTTTAATAGTAAATCTTGCCGCCGCCCCAGCGATCGCCCACAATTTTTGGTTGCAGCAGAACATGACCGGCGATCGCCGTTAAGTCATCTTCAGTGAGATTGCGCATTGCTGGGTAAATATCCGCACTTTTGGTGCTAGGATGCAACTCCGCAATTTCTTCTTCACCATCATAGGTGGTGGGGTTATGCATATAATCTACAAGTCCCTCAATGTTGTTGCGGGATGGTGTTGCTAAAGCAAGAGTTTCAGGATCAAGCCCTACGTTCTGGTTTGTCTTAGTTACACCTCCTGCGTGACACTGCGCACAAGCATAGTTAAATAAGCGTTTACCTTCTTGGACTTGTTTGAGGCTCAGCACAGTGGTATCACCTTGATCATTCAGCGGTACTGTTCGCACTGCTTCGCTTAGTTCCACTGCGGCTGCACTGTTAACAATCAACCCGAATGTCAACAACATAGTAGCCACCGCAAGCCCGATCAATCTTTTAAACATTGTTTCCTCTTAAAAATTTCGACCTCAACACAGCTTTATAGCGGTAACTCAATCCCTTCTTGTACTTTCACTCATAGCGAAGGCGAAATTCCAACTGCTTGATTTTAGGTTCTGATGTGATGTCATGACCTAACCTCTCCTTGAGAATCTGAGTTATTCTTCTCAATCGCATGAGAGATGATTGCTTTGGCATCCTCTAAGGGTAGACGAGTCTTAGAAGACTTATAAGCAATACCTAGGCGATCGCACAAAGAAAATACTTCTTCTACTGTGAGGTTGTAGTCCGCTGCTAATTCTGCAATGGACACATCTGCAAAACCCATAATGAATGATTAGTTAAGTGACAGTTAGAGATTAAGCTGCTCTAATATCAATATCATGTCACTGAGCCATTTGTTTACTTTTAATAAGGATCTGAGATAGAAATAATGTCACATACACAAAGTTAGCTCAAGTTCGCACTTGCCAAACATGATACTGCTATGCGATCGCATAGTGGAGATTACTGACGTTTGAGTAACACATAACTGAGTGATGTTAAGTTTTTTCTCGGTTTTCCTTTAATTTGACGCCACTTGATTAAAAGTTGCATTGATCTTCCCTCCCTGTTTGCATAGCACCAAGAAGAGTTCTGACAACCACACATCGACTTGTTCCTGCTAGAGGTTGTGTAGCATTATTGGGGCGGGGTAAGGCTACAGTGACAATTAAAGGATTAGTTTCGCTAAAACTAGCATCGCGTGGTAAATTGCCTCTGAAATCAAAACTAATTGTTTGTTCTGTAGCTGCGACATCAGGATTAGTATTGACTTGGCTGTCACCATTTAAATTCGTTCTTAGCAGAATTTGTTGCGGGTTAATGTTTATATCTTCAGCTATTGATTTCCAATCTGTATTACTTGGTGTAGTTCCCCTGGAATAAATTGCTACTTGAGGAATTTGATTGTTAGTTCTAAAGCTGACGCTATAGCTAATTTTTTGCTTTCTTGCTTCTTGCTGTGCTGTTTGTAGAGTTCGTAGAATGGATTCATTTACAGTACTGATCCGTTGGCGATTCACAAAACCTAGCCAAGATGGTACTGCGATCGCCGATAAAATGCCAATTACTAAGGTAACAACAATAACTTCAATTAATGTAAAACCTGAATTTAATTTATCATTTGGCATATTTTAATCATAAATAAGGTAATTGGTAATTGGTAATATTTGCGTATTAATAACAAAAATGAGGGTTGTAGTTCCTTTTTTATAGGCTCATTAGTTACGACTTAGTAATCCTCGTCCTTGGATTTGCACGCTGACAGTAGGGCAATATACAGAAGCGCGATCGCATGTTGCATCATTTCTAATCCGCGCGATCGCATTTCCTCTGAGGTGAACTTGTGCTGTTGTATTTGTTGAATCTACACAAGCATAAAAGCCACTTGCGACAGCGGGAACTTGCTGTGTATTGTCTGGACAATTTTGCTTTGTGTTAACACTTGTATCAATAAAGTCAACGAGTGTAGCTACGCTATTAGTATAGTCTTCATTTGCTTTTTGCCAGCGGTTCATTTTATCTTTTAAAGTTGCTCCAGGAACTCTTAAATTAAAAAACTGGAAACCATCGTGTGGTGGTTCAGTATAATTATTAGAATTTCTCGGATCTTTGACACCATCATTAATTTGAAATCGAGCAATGCGAGCCGTAGTAGAATTAGTTGAATCAGCAGATGCAACTAAATAATAGGCAACTAATGAGTAAACAAAAGTATCATCAAGTTGAGTATTTGTTACACAATCTATTGATTCACTTGTGCATCGCGAAAAAGCTTCTGGTTTAAATTCGCGCTTCCAGAAAACAAGAACTGGAGTACAATTTGCTTCATTATCGCACCCTGGCGCAGGCGCTAAAGGAGGAATTTGATTTCTAATTCCTGGCGATATATTATTTGAGTTATTGTTTAAACCATCAGCATCATAAATATAAATTGCTTGTCTTAAGTCTTGTGTAATATAATTAATAGTTGATTGCAGTTCTTGATCGGTATTAGCTTTAGCCTCCTCTTGTCGCTGTGTTGCTAGAATATTGAGCATAAAATTCATCAATGGCGTAACAACTAATCCTGCTAGGACAATACCGACTAGCAGTTCAATTAAGGTAAAGCCACAATTTTGTTTTGTGTGAATGTGCAGTAGTTTCGGTAAATTAATCATGGCATAGCTGTCCTATCATCGCCATTCGTATTCCTACTAAAGTTGACAACCACCAAGGCGATCGCACAAATCTTGTAATCGTGTTTCTGAAGTACTAATTTCGGTGGTAATTTCCATTAATGGGGCTTTGCGATCGCCTAATCCTGCGGTAAAGGTTGCTTGGGTGCGTCGGGTATTCGCATCACTTTTAACAAGAGATAAACTATCACTAAAAGCATCAGCGCGATAAACTCTCACACCTAATAAATAACCTTTTGTTGCATCTGTAGATGTTGGCGTAGCGCTGCGAAATGCTTGAACAACCAAATCGCGTACGCTGTTGCTACTACAACCTGCTGCTTCATCGAAATTAATACAGTACAAACTCAAATTTGGAGAATTTTGACAGTATGGATAATCTGATGTTGTGGGAGTACAATTTGTTAAACTACTAGCAGGTGGAACCACAGCATCGTTAAAAGTAACGCGCTGAGCGTTGAATTGTTGGGTAGCACTGGTAGAATCAACTTCGTTTAGCACAATGGTGTGATTAGGTGGTGGAATTGTGCCATTTCGGATACCATCAAGATAGGTTTTTGCAGCTTGAGTTGCGAGTTCCACTCTACGGGCTTGTACGCGGTTGCCAACAGAAAGTACCATGACAGGTGCGATCGCACTCATCAAAATTCCGACAACGACGATCGCGACTAAAGAATCAACAATTGTGAACCCATCTTGTGAACGAGAAATCATGGCGTGAAGTTAGTTTGGGTGTCTTGGTAAGCATTTAATGCAGGACAACTACGAGGGCGATCGCTTTCATCTACAACATATGTATAATTATTTCCTGACGCTTCTGCTGCACACAGCAGCGTTTCAATCCAAGGATCGTCGCGATTAACTTCGCGAATAAATTCGTTAGCTGAACTCAAGCGCGGTTGTGTAAACTTTTGAGTAAATAAATCTGGCGACTGCGATAAAAGTGCAACATCAAAACTCCATTGTCGATTCGGTGCAGTGAAATAAGGTAGTGTACCGACAAATTGACCATTATTCGTTCTATACTGTGTAAAGTTGTAATCAAAAACGCTTAAACTGCCGTCATTTGCTGTAGATTTACTTGCTAATATAGGGGCAAATGGTGCTGTAGCATAGGCACTGCGATGTAGTTGAATAAAACTACCTTTAATATTTAATGTTCTATTGCGCCAATTTTCTAGTAATCGGACAAAATTTTGTAAACCTGCGGGTTCTTCTCCTGGGCGACTAGGGCTATTTCCTGAGACAAAGACAGCATTGACAGTCGTATCATTTTCTGGAGTTTGCAACCACGCATCTTGTAAATCTGCACTTCCGCGATCTAAGTTTCTTCCCCCAGGAGAACCATTAGGGCTATGAACTTGTAGAACGGGAATCACTAGAGGTTGTTCGTCTGAAGTAATTGCAGTGATTTTGCTTCCTTCAGTAAAGTTTTCTCCTTTCTCAGGTAGGTTTTGAAATCCAAGTAAACGACCGTTGATTTCGACATTTTTTAATACAGGAGTACCAGCATTATTATTTAAAAAAGTTCCTGCTAGCGAATGACGATTATCATTAGCAACTTGATTGAAAACTAAATTTCCATTGACTACCCAAAAGATATTATTAGGACTAACTCCAACTAGTTCAATATTAACTCCATGGTGATCTTCTCCCCCTGTACCAAACTGCAAATTTCCTGTATCATTTCTAATAATAAAAATTGAGTCTTCTTGACCAACTAATCTAATTGTTGTTGCAGCTACATTATTAGTAGGTATTCTCTCAACGTTTATATCTACAACGTTAATAGGTATATTATCATTAGCAGTTAATATTGTTGCTCTTCCTGGTTCAAAGTTCCCCTGTTGAGTAGCTTTAACAATATCATCAGTTACATCAATATCTGGATTGAGACTTCTTAAACTCGCATATACAGTTTGAATTTGGTTTTGAACATCTGGTCCACATTCGCCTGCTAGTAATTGTAGAGGTTCTCCACTGACAAATTCATATTGATTGAAGTATCTACCTAACGTTGTACAAATTGTATAGCTAGAAGCAGGATCATTTTCTGGTTGATTGAGACTAGGAACACCAGGAATTTCAGGAGTAGAAGGTGAAATAAGTTGAGTATTTGGTGTATATGCTAATGGTTGATCGCTTTGATAACTCGGTGCACTATCAGGTTGTTCAGGAGCGCTAGTTGCTCTAAACCACAAAGCATTGTTTACAGACTTTGGACGCTTAGTATTGTAGGTATTATAAGGGAAGAAATCAACTTCATCAGAAGAATTAATTCCTATTGGTATAGGAGTAGAAATATTACTAAATTCTGATAGTTCTAACGTCCCTAATTCATTGCGTTGAAATGCAATTCGCCGTGGATAGCGTCTATCTTCAGAATTGAGTGCAGGTCTAGCTGTGGTACCTGCAATTAAGCTAGCGGCTTTTGCTCTTTCAGGTAAACTTGCAGCTTTTAGATTTCTATCATTTTCATATCCTACTACCCAATCATCGGGCTTGCACTCTGATACGGGAATTTTACGACAAATTTCCATAACGTACTCAGGAAAAGTTGTCCGGCGTTGAATTGGAGTCACACCATTATTTAAATAAGAATTTCTACTTCTATTATCAGTTTGTCTATTAACACTGGTAGCAAAGCTATTATCGACAAAGCCAACTTTCTTACGTTGTGTAGTGACTGAATTGCCAATATGATTATTTAAATCGTAGTCTCCATCATTCCGAAAACCGTCAACAAAGCTATTAGATAATACTGTAACTGCATCAGAAACAATAGTTGCAGGTCGCCATTGATCGCCAGTATTTCCACACCCAGGTTGTCCTCTTCTACAAGCAAAATTTCTATCAAAACTTGTATTACGAGTATAAAAATTCGTCCAGTTTGATGTTAGCCGTTCTAAAAATTCTTCGGTAGGAGTTCGGGTAATAGGCTGTTGATGTAAATTAAAGTCTCCCAAGATGTATGCAGGTAAATTAGTGACAAAAGTTAACCCTTTTTCTACTTCTCGGTAATTCTCGTCTCTCGATAGATTGCTACCGTTAATTAATCGAATTCCATTTGGGCGACGAGTTGAATCGAGAATAAAATCATGAGGGCTAAGTAACTTTGATTCGTTACTGATATCACTTCTATCTGCTAAGGCATCATCGCGGCTGGCATAGATAATACCACTATTAGGTAAAAGGTATTCTTGAGGGTTTCTTTCGTTACCAATTTCTGTTTCTGCAAGTAAACCTAAATCGATATCAGTAACGCGAACTTCTAAGGGTTGGCGTTTTTCTAGTTCTAAGTCGTAGTTTCTTAGCGATTGAGCTTGATCAATCGCTTTAATTTCTCTAGCGTCTAGAAAAGTAGCTTCTTTAATTGCTCCATGTGGAATGATAGGATTACCTACAGGAGAAAGACTATTATCTAAAATTCTAATTGCACAAATTGCTGTATCAATTGCTGAATTATCCGCTAGCGATCGCGTTTGATTATCATCGATTTTAACTAAAGCATCGCGTAAAGGTTGATTAACAACTCGTCCATTCGGAAAAATTAGTCTTGCTTGAATATTCAGTTGTTCTCGATATTGATTAATTGCGGCTTCTCGACCGCCAGTATCATTATACGGAGACGGATAAACTACTCCATTATTCGATCTACCATTTGCAGGTTGCACCCCATTAATAACCCCACTAACATCAGGTAGATCAGCTAAATTTCTTGCAGTCGTTGCACTTGTAGGATCGTAGTAACTACTAACACACGCTGTAGGAGTTCTTTCAACATAATCTGTGCCGGTATAACTTGAGTCTATGTAATGGTATACTGCTGTCGCCCGCATCTGAAGATCGCCTTTTTTGTTGCCATCGTCAGCATTTCCCGTCATCGGTAGCAAATCAGACCAAACAATAATATTACTATTGTTACTTCTGACAGAACGAGTTGTAAAAACTGGTGGTTGTGTGACACCTGCTTCTATCCTTGGTTCAGGTAAAAAAGAAACATTACGGTCATATGTACCTGTGTCTGTAACATTGTAAATTCCAGCACCTGTAATAATACGCAAACCACCAGCACCTGTTAAAGTTGTAGAAAGTTGTTGTGCTGCGGCATTTTCCCAAAAACCATTTCGTTCAATGATTCTGCTATCAGGAAGTGGTAAAGTTTGAGTTGTGCGATAACGAGGTTGAGTGTTGGGGTTATTCCAATTGACGCCGTTAGCAAATAACTGCTTTTCATTAAAGCCTAAAAAGAAGTTCCCTGTCTTGTTCCAAAAAGTTGGCAGATTATTACCAACAGCAATGCGATCGCCTATATAACTTTCTTTACCTTCTTGTTGCTGTTTTTCTGGTTGCGTCTGCGGTAAATTGTACTGATTGAGTGTTAATTGAGTATTCGTTTGTGTCGGTTCGCGCCACTCTAGCGGTGGTTCAATCGTATCGCGAGTAAACACGCTGGTATCGATACCATCATCATCAAAATCATATTGTTCTAAAGCACTTTGGCGATCGCTTGTTGCTACTTCAGCATAAGGCACGCGACGAGTTATATTTTTTAAATAAGTCTCGATTTGTTCGCTCAAGACTTCCCAAGCATTTAAACTACTTCCACGCTGATTATTACTATCCGCGATCGCTGCTTGAAATCCTGCTTTAACTTCTGGTGGATATTGTCTAACAGAGTTGACACTTTCTACGGTTGGTGGAATCTCATTGATTGTGTTGCGGCGTTCAAAATTTGGGTGGTAATCCAACGCTGTCTGCTTCATGAGAGCAATGCGGTGATTATAAGCCACATCGTTGTAACTAACTTGTGTCCCACCTTGAGTTGTTGACGATTTAACGTTGCGATCGAGTGCTGCTGTTGTCGGATTATTGCCAAATCCATTAAATAAATCAATATTGACTGCTGTGCGATCGTTGGTATCCGCAGCATTTCCTAAACCAACATTTCCCCCGACGGTGATTTTGCCGTTTTCTTCGTCGTAAAAACAAGAATATGGACTACTAACTTGATAAAATCGGGTAATTTCGTTATTGTGACTGCCAACTAATAAGTTACCATTAGTTGCAATTCTGCCATTCAAGCGAAACGTCGAGTCAGGAGTAATTTCTAGATCGTTTTGAAACAGCGCCGCATGATTTCTTAACGGAGTGCGACTGCGATCTTGCTGAAATTCTAAGGCATAAAAGCTGCGATTTCCGCGATAAGCTTCATAATTATTATCATTAAGCGGGTTAGTAATAGGAACGGTTGCAGTGTAAACAAAGAAACTTTTACTGAGGTTTCCCCCAGCTTGATACCATCCAGAATCACCTAAAGAGCGATCGCTACTATTAAATACATTTTCGCATTCTCTGCCTAGCAACTCACCCCGCATGGGTGGCGTTCTTGCTTGTAAAGGGTTTCTGGATTCTTCTGCAGTACTACTACGAAAATAGATACCATAAAGCGTATAGCTATCGAATCTACCATTACCATCAGTATCAACAGGAAATTTCCAAGCCGTTGTTAAGGTGTTACCTTGGTTACGATTCGTATTCTGCGCTAGTGTTAAACGAGTTTCATCACCCAGAGTGTAACTGTTACGGTTTAAGGCGTTTTCTAGTTCGGCATCAGTCGGCGTGACTTGTGGTAGTGTCTGATCGAGCAACAACGCATCAATTTTTGCCCTAGCGCGATCAAGTGCAGGAGTTGCAGCATTTAAAGCGGCTTCACTTACTCTCAAGTTACTTGCAGTACGCGATCGATCAAACGATCGCACTAAAATTGCTGTTGTCAGCAGAACAATTACCAACGACACCATCGCTACAGTTGGCAAGACAAATCCAGCGGTAGTATGCCGCATCACTATTAGACTACGTAGCAGCCATTGTCTTAGCAGTTGCGATCGCCTCTGGCGCTGCGCTATGCGCAACCGCTGTCCATGCTTTAATTGATTTAAGATGGCATTGTTGTGCTTACCAGTTGACATAACTGCTTCCTTGCCACAAGTTGAATATTCTACCGCTGAATTGAATAGCAAGTGTGTTGTGAAGGCGATTTGGGATGTTGAGCTTTACATCGAACAGTATAAATTAGTGCTAGAGAAAATCACAGTTATTGTAGCGTTTAACAAAGAAGTGCTGTGAGTGCGATCGCATTTATACAAAATCTTTACAGAGTATTTTTACTTAAGTTACCCCACTAACGTAGTGTATTTTTGATTACGATTTTAATATGTAGATATACGTATTTTAGGGATCTATTTTTGCTTGAGGATTTGAACGAACTACAGAAATAAACAGAGGATACCCAACGCCATTACATTAGACCTCCAGATGCCCTCCGACTCCCTTCGGGGCTATCCAACCAAAGTGTACCTTCGTACACTAAAATAAGACTTTTAGCAGTAAGTCCACAAAGATGGACTTTGTTTATAAAGAAATAGCGAATAAATTTGCTCAGCTTTAAATTAGTATTAGTTCTGCTGGTGGCATAATAGTAGCTACATAACACTAGCCAAGCTATGAGTCGCACTGCAAATCAACTCAGCCTTCAAGAGTTTCTGGATTTGCCAGAAAGTGACGAGCGGTTTGAACTTGTTGATGGAGAACTTATTCTCAAAATGGCTCCAACGACTCCTCACAGCCGCGTACAAAAGCGACTGCTGAGATTTATTGATGATTGGTGCGAACAAACCCACCAGGGTGAAGTTAACCCTGAATGGACTGTTGTCCTAAAACGTTATGGAGTTGATTGGGCACCCGTACCAGACTTGACATATATTTCTTGGAGTCGAATTTCAGCCGATTGGAATGGAGAGGGACCTTGTCCAGGAATTCCAGAGTTAGTTGTAGAGATTATTTCTCCTGGTCAAACATTCGGGGAAATGACACAAAAGGCAACCGATTATTTACTTGCTGGGGTAGATCAAATTTGGATTGTAGATACTAAGGCGCAAGCAGTTACAGTTTTCGAGCGCGATTGCTTACCACAGACTTTTTGGGTTGATAGCATAATTATCACTCCTTTGCTACCAGATTTTCTTTTAAAGGTTGCTGATTTATTTCCAAGCGCAGCACGAAGAACTTGACGAGTGTGCTAGATGAAGTTCACACTTAGTTTTAATCTGATTGAAATATGCGATCGCCTGCTTGCTAAGCGTAATCAATCCAGGTAATCCAAAATGGCTCGATTCCTGGCTATAGATAAATCGCAGCCCTTCGACTAAAGTCGGGGCTATCCAAGCAAAGTGTACCTTCGTACACTCTCATCAGAGTTTTATTAGTAAGTCCACGCAGGTGGACTTTGTTTATAGTGTGCGAATTCATTCGCCAAGCTTGGATTTACCTAATTTGTAGAGTGTATGATAAGGGTTCTCGCACATTTATTGCGCTTCCCAGTCTTCCAGTTTTAAATCTGATAATCTGCTAAATTCACGGGTATTATGGGTTACTAAGGTTAAATTATTTGTTAGTGCGATCGCTGCAATTTGCAAATCATATGGTCAAATTGGTGTCCCCATTGCTGCAAGTTTAGCACGGATTTGACCGCATATGTTAGCTGCACGTCCATCAAAAGGCAAACTAGCAAACTCGCTAAAAAAGGCTTGCAAAATTTCTAGGTTTCTTTCTTTACGCGAACTTTTATAAGCGCCGTAGTATAGTTCTAGCTTAACAACGTCGCAAAGCATCACCTCAGTTGGCGCAAGCGAAGTCAATCGATGCAGAATGGGTAAGCTACGGCGACTAATATATCCGATACAAGTATTAGTGTCCAACAAGTAAGTCAATCAAATGACTCCCGCTGTTCAAATTCGCCTTGGTCTTCTCGTACTAATGGTTCTCCCTCCCAAGCACCAAAGGTTTTTTCAAAAAACCCTGGAGACCAACTACCTTCTGGTAATGATTTTACAGCTTGAACTGTTAATGTAACTTCAATGTCAGCATCTGTTAATCCTACAGGAACGTCTAGATGCAAAATTCCGTCTTCGCCGACGTGAGAGTGTAGTGTAATAGTTTGCATAGGTAATCGTTGTCTTCAACTATTGTAAGTTTGATACATTAATGATGAATGCAACACCCCGCATCAATCTAGATCGCTAGTTTCCTGACGTTGTTCAACTTGAAGTTCAGGGATTTGATCTGCTTCTAGAATAACTACTTTACCGTCGCGCCAGATAGCAATAGATTCTCCTAACCTACGGTGACGTTCAATTGCTTGGGCGATCGCAGCTTGCACAACTGGGGTAATTTTGCTAGATAAACGTTGATCTTCAGTCATTTAAGTTTCGACAATTTGATTCCAAATTTGCTGTTCGTCGAAACTTAGTAGATAATTGGGTTCTTACCAACGTTGCAATCAGCAATAAATATGCGATTGCTATTTTTACACTTCTATTTACTACTTGAACACAAGTAAACTTTACGAACAAGCAGCATCTTTGGCTGTACGCAAAGCACCCAATAAAGTAGAAGCAAACACACACCGCTTACTACTGCTATTTTCTGTGCTTACTGTTATTCGTCTTAGTAAACCATTTACATGACCTTTATGATTAAATTGTATATATCTTACATTATTTCTTGATTGCAAACTTGTTACGGTGCTAAAACGAATATTTGGATCAAAACTATTCCAATTCACTAAATCATTACTATCGTTATTATCATTATCTACATCAATAATAGCCGGATGAACTGCCCATTCTAAATTAATGACACCACTTCTATTCCTTTCACGAAAGCTTGCTTGCCAATTTTGCCGTTCTTGCTTAGCTCTACTTTGAGCAGTACGCATAGCTTGATATACTTGTTCTTGTGCTATGTTAAGGCGACGTGCATTAACAAATTCTAACCAACTAGGAGCAGCGATCGCCGCTAAGATTCCTAGTACAAATATAGCAATTAATATTTCTATCAGTGTAAATCCAAATTCTGATTGGTTAAATTCTTTGTTTTTAATTATAAAAATACTTTTGACATTCAGTTTTGCGTATAATTCCTTTTTATTAATTATCTTATTTTTCATATTCAAGAGTCAGATATTATGTAAATACAGAAATAAAATATCTACTAATTTATAGAAAGAATAATTAATTACGAATTACACTAGCCAGGTTTTTTATCTATAACTCCTCTACCTAAAACGTGTACTTTTAAATTAGAAAGTGTTACTTCACCATAACCTCCTTGTCTGCGGTGTGTGTTACCTCTAAGGTGGACAATAACATCTGGTTGTTGATTTTGCTGTTCTCTTACACAAGCATAAAAGCCTCTCACTTTTGCTAAACCCCGATCCTCAAGTGATTTATTACTAGGAGTGAGTACATATTCACTAGGACAGATTGTTGTACTATTTTCAGCATCAGGTGTATCATCAACAAAGTCTACTAAAACAGCAGGATTAATACCACTAGCAGTAGGAAAATTTGTTGATGTTTGTTGATTTTCTAATACTCCACTAGTATTTCGAGTAAAAGGCCAAAAACGAAAACTTGTACCAGCTTGTAATGGATTGAAGTACCCAGCGTTTTGCTTGGGAGGCGACTCTGAATTAAATTGGCTGAGAACGTAACGAGTAATTCGAGCTTTTCCTTGCCAAGGAGAATTGGACTCGCTTGCTTGATTCTGTCTAAGGTAGTAAACAACTAAACTAAAAGTTCGGTTAGCTATACGGGAATTATAACAAGGGTCATTCACTTCACTCAATCCTAATGTACTTTGGCATCCGTCTGGTAAAAGTTCAACTTTCCAAAAAGCTAAGACAGGAACGCTTTTATCAGACACAGGAATATGATTGATAATCCCTGGGCAAAAAGTAGAAGGATCAGCAGCAGTTCCTTGACCTTGAATGCATTCGCCAGAGTAAACATATACAGATTCTTTTATGTCTTCGCTGATGTAGTCTAAAGCATTTTGCATTTCTTGCTGAAGCTGATTTCTAACTAAATCTTGTCGATCTGTTTCAAGTATATTAATTACTAAACCTAAAAGAGCTGAAACAACAGTACTACCTACTACCGCAGATACTAAAAGTTCTATAAGAGTAAAGCCCGTATTGCTATGCCTTTGTAAAAAGAAACGAGATTGATGAAATTGATATTTAGATAAAAAATGAGACATATTATTTTTAACAGAATACTAAGTAAATATATTTTTTGAAAATAATTCATTTAGAAGGTTTTAAAAGTTGGTGATATTGCTCTAAAGAAATATTTCCACGTTCACTATTAGATACTGTGGTGTATAAAACGGCTAAAGGACGTTCTAAATTTCTCTGTGAGGTTAGTCCCAAAGAAGCACGTTCGTTCTTTAGTGGAGAACTTGCGCCATTCACCAAAGATTGATAGTCATATACCCGTACTCCCATACGAAAAGCAATTGGAACACTTTCTCCTGTGGGCGTGACTCCTGCATCGCGGAAAACTTGTACAACAAAGTCAGGAATACATTGGTTGCTACTATCGCGTTTGCAGTCAAGTTTGTTGCCTTTTACTTCACGATTAACATTGATAGCTAGTCCTCTATTTATAGATACCTGAGTATCGTCAAGTGTATAACCGTTAGTACCTTTAGCAGGTGCGGGAGTATCCTCAATCTTTTTAATATCCTCGCTAACAACTGGTGGTAAATCTGTATTTTTGTAGTTTCCACTTCCTACTATTAGCCGAACTCGATTAACTTCCCCTTGAGCTAATTGCATTGCTTGCTCGGTTCTTTGGTTTTGAACGCGAGTGGCTGCGGCGATCAGGAGCGGTGGGGCGATCGCCGCAAGCACAATACCAATAATCACAATGGCAACAAGTGATTCAATTAAAGTAAGTCCTTCTTCAGAAGAACGATGCATAAATTGAGATAGGGGCGATCGCATTTTGCTGTCCTACACTAAATATTGGGGTGAATTAAGAACAAACGCTATTAGCATTCGGATTGATATATTCTTTGTCTTTGTCCCTAGCACAGCGTAGTTGTTTAATGTAAGGATCGTTGACATCCAACTCGCGGTAGAATTCACTACGTGTAGTACCTGGAGTAACAAATCGCCGCGATACTGGACCTGCGGGAGCATATTGCAAACCAACGTCATAACCCCAACGACGATTAGGTGCGGCGTAATATTGGATAAGTTCAGCAGATTGAGGATCTCTGACAAGCTTTGACTCCCAATCATCTTGGTCAAAGGGAGCAGTTGCATAAGTGCTAAAGTTTAACTGCAAGAAAGCGCCGGAAATATAGAGGTTTCGACCATTCCAGTTTTCTATAAATCGCGGGAAGTTGTGCAATCCGCCGTAAGATTGCTGTGCTTGTGAAGGGACAATACCGCTGATGATAATTGCATTGACACGTATATCGTCATTACTGGCATCATTGCGAGACTTACCATCCGAGAAGGGGTAATAACTTCTACTATCGCCTATACTGTAGTCTCTGACATTACTATCAGGACAAGGTGAAGTATTAGTACTACAGTACATTGGGTTGCCATTGACAGAAATCCTAATAGGCGAGTTTGCCTCATTATTTTCTCTTAGCCAATACTGTCCTGCTCCGAGGCTATTTCTAGGGCGGTTTTGATTTAAATATGAGGTGCGACGGCTGCTACCAGAAGGACAACCATAGTCTGTGGATTCAGCAGAAGTTATCTGAGCACCGCTACCACTACCAGCCGTTGTAAAACTATCTTGAATACCGCCATCACAAAAGTTGTTGGAAAGAATCGTAATCGCATCTGCCAAAATTTCGCTAGGACGCCAAGCATCATCATTCGGTCTGGCAAATCGGCTATCTAGTGTGTTACGGGAATAAAAATTGCTGTAATTGTCGTTTAGTGTTTGGGTAAACTCTTCTAATCGCGTTCCAGTGTTGCTAGCAAGTCTGTGTAAGTTGAAGTTACCTTGAATGTAAACAGGGTTATCGGAAATGAAGGAAATACCGCGAACATTCTCATTATCGGGAATATTAAAGCTATTGTTAGAAGGATTAATTCTTCTCAAATCAATTCCATTACGCAGACGAAAACCATAAGGACGACGATCTGGATCGGCATAGTAATCTACTGGTTTAATGGTTATACCATTTGCCGCAGTAATTGGCGGATCTTGTGGTGTATTAGCATTCATGAAGCTTCCAGCAGGTCTAGAAATACCATCTTCTCTAACAGCATCTGTGCGGAAGGCGTAGACAATACCACCTTTGGGTAGCCAAGCATCATCAGTCACACCACTGATTGTATTTATACGTAACAGATCTAAATCAATATCTAAAACCCGTAAGCCCATCATTTCCCTACCGTTGAACATTCCTTTATCAAGGAAGGGAATTCCTACAGCAGTAGTGTTGTCTCTGATGATGTTAATTCGATTTGTGGTTGTTGTTGTATTGGGAAGTAGCCAATTATTTCGGAGTCGTGGACGAAGTGCGATCGCCGCAATACTATCTTCTGTACCATTCTCAATACCGTTAGCGTTAGTATCACCAATAACTTTGTAGAAATAGCCGTGATTTACATCATCGGTAACAGCAACATCATTGTTGAAAATATATCTGTTACTCACATAATCATTTGCAGGCTGAGGTACAGTCGCATTAGGATTAGCCTTGAGCACAGTAGGCGTAGCTACACCAAGATGATCGTGTTCTGCTACTGGAAACAGGTAAAATAATGAAGGATATTTAGGCTTTCCAGGTGTTGAACAAAAAGTAACGGCAAAAGCTAACTGACCTTTATCCGAAACATCAAACGAATTTGGATCGCAACCTACCCTGAATGTAATACCACCTTTAACATCTCCACCTATTGTTTTTGGAGTTGTATATGTACCTGTTTTAGGGTCATAACCAATACCATCTCCAGGTAAAGCACCTTCAGCAAAACCAAGTGAGCGATCGCGTAATATTTGCTGATAATTTATTAGGTCTGGTAATCTTGCGAGAATTGCAGCTTTATCTTCTGTTTTACCTGCCTTTGAATCATTTCTGTAAGCCTTAATCCATTCATCTATAGTAAATTGGCTGTAATAATTAGGATCGTATGTCTTAGGAGGACAACCAGCTTCTTCAGTTTTTGTACATAGGTTAGTACCGTCAGCTGGTCTACCAATTTCTGGATTTCCAGGGGTAGCAGTACCATCCATCAGTTGAAATAAATGCACTCCTAAAGAATTCATGCCATTAGAACCATTATTATTAGCGAATTCTAGGTAAGCATCTTCGATATTCTGTAAGTTGTAACTTAACATTCCCATCATGCAGGAAGCTGTATGCAGTGTCGTCTTATCTGCAAGGCTGAGATCTGCATAGGTTGTCCCACTGTTGAGTAAACTAATGACTCTTCGCAACTCAGAAAAATTGCCCCACTGAGTCAAAACCGGATGCGGATGAATTTGTCGCCCTGCTGAAGGTACGGCTGGACTTGCTGTCGTATCTTGTCTAGCAGGAAAAGCACCAAAAGGATCGCCAGCAAAATAAGCAAGATTAGTTAATGCTCTTCTCAGAGGTTGTCCGGCTGCGATCGCTGTCTCAAATTGCTCATTAGTTGTCGCGTTTGCTGGTGAGTTAAACTCCCAACCATTAGTACCATTACCTGTTAGGAAATCAGTATTAACTCTAGAAGTACCGTTGATCGTAATTCTATTAAATGTTGTACTGTTATTAATCGTTGCCGCAGTACCAGGATGAGCAGTAGTTGCTAAACAAGCCACAGGTAAATATCCAGAACTATGTGCTGTAGCACTAAATGGATCAGTAGTACTTCTATTAGGATATTTGTAGTGATATATAGCCGACGCCTGCACTGCTGCTAGATTATCTCTCAAAGCATGACGCTGACGCGCTTCATTTATAATAGTTCCTGTTGGTTGACCTAAGGGATTTGCTAACTCTAGCCGTTGTCCAACAATAATTCTCAAGCCTTCCCTACGGGCGCGGCGTTCCCAGTAGCCATCTAACCCTAAATCATCTGGATTTGTACCAGCAGGATTATCTCTAGTCAGTTCTGTAACGCTATCAATTGGATCACCAATTTTTTGCCCGTCAGGAATATTTAACCGTGAATCTCGTCCATAATTTGGTTTTGGTCCATAACGGTTATCAGCACGGTAAGTATCATCAATATATGGTTTAGGTTCTTGTTGATTAAAAATTCTTCTCCGCTCTACAAAGCTACCAGTATTCCATCCAGTACGTCTTACTAGTGTATTAGTAGAATCGGTTGTTCTTCTAGCTTTTGACTCATCTTGTGTATATAAAGCAACTGGATCTAATGCAACATCAGCAGGTGAAATTCCACTACGGTCTACAGAATGCGAATCATTGTTTATAGTAACGTTCGGATTAGTGCCACTAGTAATTGGTGTTGTACCTGCACCGTTAAATAAGTGAAAAATTGACGAACCTGCAAAAGTGTTAGTTTTCAGTGAACCATTAATAACTTGTCCCTGAAAAGTTGTCTGACCATCCCTATTGACAACTTGAGTTACAGTAATTTCAGAAGCATCGCGTGTATAAAGACAAGAACTAGGCGCACTAATTAAATACCCAGTAAAGCTGCTACTATCACCAACAATCAAACTACCTTCTGTGTGTAATGCACCATTCCAGTTAAATTGTGGACCTGGAAATATTTCTAAGTCACCGCGAAACCAACCACCCCACTTGTTTCCTCGGTTGAGTTGTCGATCTTGTTGAAATTCTAAAGCCGCAGTTGCTGGTTGATTCCCTGCTGGAATAACCACTGCATTAACTTGAAAGTTTTTCCGCAGAGTAGCAGCATTAACATTAAACCAGCCTCTTTCTACTGCAGTACTACCACTATTCTGCTCCAGTTGTCGGCAAGCTTGGTTAGCCTGTACGGCACTAAATGGTCCATTGCGTGTTAGTAATCTATTAGCCCTACTTGTAATAGCGGTATCTTTTTGGTTAGAAAGTCCATTAGCATCAGCTTCATCTGGAGATTGCAAGACAATAGAGTAAGCAATGATAGGTTTTTCATCATTAAGAACACCATCTCCATTAGAGTCAACTTGATAAGACCAAGCGTTGTCTAATTTTCCATCTCCATTAACATCTAAACGAGTTTCACCTGGCAGATCATATTTGTTATCTACTTCACCACTGCTGTTTCGTTGTATTGCAACTCCATTGCTACCATCATTGAGCATCATACTCAGCAAAACATCTTGTGATGGTACGCCATTCGGGAGACGCGAATCATTAAAAAGTGCTTCTAATTTTGCCTTAGCCCGATCCACAGCAGGAGAAGCAGCAGTATATATTTCCTTTGCCTGGTAATCTCCAACTACTTGAGTAGTACGATTTAAGCTGCGAGTTAGTACCGCCCCTGTTACCAATGTGACGACTAACAAAAGCATTGCTGTAGTTGGTAACACAAATCCACTTTGCAAATATCGTTGGCGACGGTTTAAAGAACGACGCAACAACCAATACAGCTTTCGTTTCGTCAAAAGTATAAAATTGACAAATTTCCGCAGAATGCGAATAGGCATTTTAGTAGATTTGCGCTTAACCATAAGAGTTAGAGGCAATTAAAGCAAATATAATAAATTCAATATTTCCGTAATAACATTACGTTTCTAGCCACAACATCAGTGATTCTCCTTACTTATTTATAAATAGGTAAATTCACGTAAAAACAATATTTTGGTTTATTAAAGCTAGATGAATTTACAATGAAGATATCTAAATCATTTATTGGTAAATAAAAATAACTTGGCGAATAAATTCACGGTTTCACAAACAAAGTCCACCTGCGTGGATTAACTACGAAAATTATCATTCTTGAGTGTGCGGAGGCACACTTCGTATGAGTAGCCCCGACTTCAGTCGTAGGGCATTTATAATTCATAGAGAAAGTCTTTTGGTGATTTTTTGCTATCTAGAACAACAGCATTCTGTTACGTTAATATTCAATTTAAGAAATGCGATCGCCCGTTGTATTTCTTCTTAAAATGTTGCAATTGTACTATCTCACACGATAGCGATCGCTTTGTTTACCTACCTTAATAGTTTAGCTTATTGGCAACTTTTATTAGGTATAGTATGTGTAGCTCGTGTTCAAGTCATAATGGAGGCATCACATTGAAAGTTAAAGGAATCAAGCGTGGTAAAAGCATTGAACTGTTAGAAGAAATTAATATTCCTGATGGAGTAGAAATAACCGTGGAGGTTGCAATGGGGCAACCCTTGAGTGTGCAGGAACGATTAACAAAACTCAATCAAATATTCGGAGCATGGAAAAATCAACCGACTCTTGATGAGATATTTGCTGAGATTGACAGCAAACGTCATGCTTATCAGGGTAGAGCAATAGAAGCGATTGATGACTAAGGCAAGAATCCGTGTTGTTAGATACAAATATTTGTGTAGCTCTACTCAAACAAAATCCTTTAGCACTTAGGCAATTTAATGCCAAAAAATGATTATATTACCTGCAATATAAACAATGCAAACTTATGGTTCAAACTATAGCAATTTCTAAAAATATATCTACATTGGCTCAGTTACGAGAAAAGTTTAACTTGGTTCCAACTAAAAGTACTCAATTCTTTACAGAATGGTTTCAGGACTTACCTGAACTTACAGATGAAGAAAAAGCGACATTAGATAAACTAAAAAGTCGATTCTTACGGCACAGAGATCGTGGCGAACTAGCAGAAGGTACTGTTAATCTTTTACTAATATCACCTTTACTTGAATTAGCGGGCTTTTATGATGAACCCTTCTTTATTTCAACTGAACCATAAGTAGAAATTGCCTTAGAGGATCGAGATGAAATTCTGCGAAGTCGCATTGATACATTAGTCATTCAACAAAGTCTCTGGGTACTTATAGTCGAATCAGAACGCTCAATATCTATGACAGCAGCGATACCCCAAGCACTAACTTATATGATGGGCAATCCTAACCCAGAAAAGCCTTCATATGGCATGGTGACAGATGGCGATTTATTCATGTTCATCAAACTACTCAAACAAGAACAACCACAGTATGATTTTTCTGATACTTTCTCGCTGTTTCTGTTACGACAGAATAAGCTCTATGACGTGCTACAGGTACTCAAACGAATTAGTAGTGTCATGGTTTAGTATTAGCGGATAACTTCTCGATAGTCGGCTACAATGAACTGTGATAGCTCTCTGCGCGAGTCTACAGTCAGAGCAAATCTTCCTCAGATAGCTGAGCGATTTTCATTAAAGCTTTCAAAGTTCCTATTTTCAAATCTTGGTTACGATGAACAGGAATTGATAAAATTTGCTCTGATTCAGGATTTTCGTAGATGTGATGGCTACCAGTGATTCTTCGTACAACCCAACCTTTTTGTTCCACAATCTTGCACAGCTGCTTGCCAGAAATAGATTCATATAGCAATTTCGACAACTTGAGCAGTTGATTCAATTGGATTACGACTGTTAGCAACATCAAGCCACCCTTCAATCGCATCCTTTAAGTTACTCATCACTTCCTCTATTGTGTCTCCTTCAGTAATACAACCAGGAAGTGCGGGAACCTCTGCCCAATAGCCACCTTCTTCTGCAGGATGAATAATTGCTTTGATTTTCATACACTTGTTGAATTCACTATTAAGAATTTAGTCGAGTAAGCTAAAACTAAATAAGAGCGATCGCCACAATATTTAAACTCTTTAATAAATCGCTTGCAAGTTTAATACAAACCCTGGTAATACCTCTTCACCAGAAAGTGTTACAGGCGATTCTAATGTTTCTTTATTACGTCCATAACGATAAACTTCTACTCGTCGTGTTTTTGGGTCAATTAACCAACCTAATACTGCACCATTCTCAAGGTATTCTTGCATCTTTTGTTGTAATTCCTCAATGTTATCTGAGGGAGAACGAAGTTCGATCACAAAATCTGGGCAAAGTGGCGGAAATTTATCTTGTTGTTCAAGAGTAAGAGTATTCCAGCGATCGCTCTTTATCCAAGCCGCATCAGGAGAACGTCGCGCACCATTTGGTAAAACAAACATTGTAGAAGAATCAAATGTTTCGCCTAAATTGCTAGCACTGTTCCAAAGCTCTAACTGAGTTGTTATTTTACTGTTACGTCTACCTGTATTCCCTCCAGTAGGTGGCGTAATAACTAATTCTCCATCCTTCGTGCTTTCAAAGCGCCACTCCTCGTTTTCAGATGCAATACGCATGAATTCTTCATCAGTTAGCGGAAGTTTAAGAGTAATCATAAAATCTTCTTTCAATGCTGATAACTTGAGGGAAAAACAGAGACTGCAACAGGATTTTTGGGGCGATCGCTCTTAGTTTACAATAGTCTTTAATTTGACTATATCAGCTAATAAACATTGCGTACCGATAGCCTGTTCTACCAACTTTTTCAGATCTATCCAACGATTCTGTTTGAACTTATTGATAACTTGTCACCAAGAGCATCTACTTATAGCTTTTTGTCTCAAGAAGTGAAGCAAACAAGTTTTCGCATTGATGGCATTTTACTTCCGCCTCCCTATGCTACTGATTTGCCTATATACTTTGTCGAGTTTCAAGGCTATCGAGATTTAAACGGCGATCTTTATCCTAGTTTCTTTAGTGAGATTTTCCTTTATCTCAATGACTACCGACCAGCAAATGATTGGCGAGGTATCTTAATTTTTACCAGACGTCGTTTAGATCCAGGCTTACCAATACACTACCAAGATTTTGCCAGTAGCCCACGTTTGCAACGCATATACCTAGATCAACTTAGAGGAGAAGTTGCTGACATCTCTTTTGGGTTAGGCTTGCTACAACTTATCGGTGTTAAAGAAGATGCTGCACCTGAAACAGCAAGACAGATAATTGAGAAAGCTCAGCGAGAACTCACCGATGCCACTGAACAGCAAAAAAATCTAGAATTAGTAGAAACAGTCATCATTTACAAGTTCCCAGAATTAACTAGCGAGGAGGTCGAACAAATGCTGGGATTAAGCGAATTAAAGCAAACTAGAGTCTATCAAGAAGCTTTAGAAGAAGGGCTGGAACAAGGACTTGAGCAAGGACTTGAACGGGGTCGCCAAGAGGGTAAGCTAGCCGCAGTTCCCTTATTATTAGAAGCAGGGATGACTGTAGAGCAAATTACAGAGCGGCTTGGTATCGATTTAGAGGCAGTTAGACGGGTAGCACAGCAGTAACTTAACACTTGTTTTGAACTACTGGGGCAATAATGCCCCCAAAAGTACGCATTAATAACGATTCAAATTGATTCCTGCTTCTTTAGCCATTGCTTCTAAACCTTTGTGTTCTAAAGTCTTGATTGCTTTAGTAGAAAGTAGCAGTCTTACCCAACGATTTCCTTGTGCCCACCATACTCGTTTCCACTGCAAGTTTGCTTGTTGTAGTTTTTTAGTCCGACGGTGCGAGTGCGAAATTGCGTAAGCATTATTTGCTTTTTTTCCTGTTAGCTGACATTTGCGTGACATAGTTTATCTCCATGTGTGAATTGACGTGCAATCTCTTATTGTATCTGCATTACCGAAATGAGTGTGCTGGAAGTGCGATCGCTCATCTCAAATCCCGTGAATGCTAACGATTGAAATAGCACCTTGACTAGTACCGATGTTACTCTTATTAGTCCACGCAGGTGGACTACCCTGCGGGAAGCCGCTACGCGTCTATGTGTGTGAAGTGTGAAGCCGCGACTTTAGTCGCCAAGCTAGTCATAAAAAAAAGCCCGTCAATGCGGGCTATCAACTATAATTAAGCTAGATTTACCTAACTCTTTGCTGCACGTTCAGTCAGTTTTGTCAATACTTGATTAGAGCGTTCGACAAAAGCTTTCATACCTTCAGCGTCAAATCCTTTTTGTGCCATCAGCGCTAAATCGTAGACGTGATGACAAATCATATTTGCTAACTCTGCTGAAGGAGACGAAGTATCTCCTTGCAGAATACTACCTTGGTTTAAACTCACCAGATTTTGAATCAGTGGGTGCGCGGTATTCACAAGCAGAATGTGTTCCTCAGGAAACTGGGCAGTTTGCTGCTGCATAAATGCGTTCATCTCTTGAATGCGGCGCATAAATTCTGGCAACAATACCATTGCTGGCGGTGTCCCCTGCGGATCGTCTGACTTGAGTGCTTCGGTGCGAATATTGAGTTTAGGTTTGTTGAGGGCTTGTTGAAAGAGTTCTTTGATCAATTCGCTGCGAGTTTTATTTGTCTTAGGATCGACAATATCTGCAGCTTTGTCTTGATCTAGCAACGTTTCGTCCAAGTCAGAGTCTACTCGTGAAAACTTGACATCAGGATATTCGCGTTCGAGGAATGTAATAAAGTGGGTATCGATGAATGAGTCCATAAATAGGACTTCTAAACCCTGATTTTTGTGCAATTCTACATAGGTCGCTTGGGTGACTTGATCGGTGCAGTAATAAACCCGATTTTCGTGTCGCTGTTGATTGCGCTCAAGATATTCTTTCAACGTGGTATATGGAAGTGTTGTCGCTTCTGATTCTTGGGGAGTGACATCTTGCCAGACATCGCCTTCTTGCGACTGCACCTCAACGCTTGGTGTATCACTACCTTTCGCCTCGTTAGTTGTGCGATAGATGATGATATCTTCTATTTGTTTTTTAAACTTCTCGTCATTGAGTGCACCAAATTTGACAAAAGTGCCGATATCTTGCCAAGCCTTGATGTATTCTTCTTTGTTGTCGCGGTAAAGTTCCTTGAGGCGATCGCCCACTTTGCGTGAAATATAATCTGCGATTCTGCGTACCGTGCGATCCATTTGCAGCGCACTCCGTGACACATTCAGCGGAATATCAGTGCTATCAATCACACCCCGCATTGGTAGTAAAAACTTGGGAATAATCTCTTCGCAATGATCGCTGACAAACACTTGGTTGCAGAATAACTTAATCTGTCCTTGTGTCACATCGACATCTGGCTTCAGCTTCGGGAAATACAGGATTCCATTGAGAATGAAGGGATAATCAGTGTTGAGATGTACCCAGATGAGTGGTTCTTCTTGAAAAGGATAGAGGTAGCGGTAGAACTCTAGATAATCTTCCTTCGTTAAACTGTTAGGAGATTCGCGCCACGGTGCTTTTTGACGATTAAGAATCTCATCATCCAGTTTAATTGGAACTGGCATAAAGTCGCAGTAGGTTTTCACTAACTGCTTGATCCGCGCTGGTTCGAGATATTCTTGTTCTTCTTCTTGCAGAGTCAGCGTAATTGTAGTTCCGCGTTGTGTGCGGGGTGAATCTTCTAAACGAAATTCTGGCGAACCATCACACGACCAATGTACAGCAGTTGCACCTTCTTTATAGGATAGCGTGTCAATCTCGACTTTTTGCGCCACCATAAATGAGGAGTAAAACCCTAGTCCAAAGTGCCCGATAATCGGTTGGTCAGATTTTCCTTGATACTTTTGAATAAATTCCTCGGCGCTTGAGAAGGCGACTTGGTTAATGTACTTCTTCACTTCCTCAGCAGTCATGCCAATACCATTATCGCTGATCGAGAGGGTTTTTTTATCTTTATCGATTGCAAGCTGAATTTCTGGTTCACCAACATCGCCAGTGTACTCTCCAGCGCGGGATACCATTTTAAGCTTCTGTATGGCATCTACAGCGTTGGACACGAGTTCTCGTAAGAATATTTCGTGGTCGGAGTAAAGTGATTTCTTAATAATTGGGAAGATGTTCTCAGTATGAATACTGATCGTGCCTTGTTCCAGCATGATGATTTACTTTATCGGTTCTTCATTCAGGATCATAAAGGCAGATCAAGTGCGATCGCCGTAATCTCTAACAGAGAAATTGCCCCCCGTGACAATTCGGTTTACCCTACCTTACTTCTACAATCTGTCTACATGCTAAAAACATGTCCTTCTAAACTTTGTTTACGTAAATTTACTGTAGCTTTGTTTTCGTAAGTCTTGTTGTTTTTACGTAAATTTCATCTAAACTTCTTGCATTTTAAAGATCGTATAAACCTTTACAGAAAACTTCCGCATATACCGAAAATAAAAATTAAGCTGTTTAGTGTCTGTTGTACTAATAGATATCAGTTGTACGTAAATTTACTGTAAATTCAGTAACGCAAAAATGTTTGTGCTTTAAAAAGCATAGGCGTTGTCGTTGTAAGAATATCAAATCTCCATTGCTGTCCGAGAAAAATGTACTGAATGCAGGATTCAGGTAATTATCTATTGCCTTTTTTCGGAGAGCTAAAGCTCGGTCTGAGAGAAACTTCTCATTTATTATTTTCTAGAAGCAAAACAATGAAACTAGTAAGAATACTCAATATTTCACTTAATAACTTATCTAAATTAGAGCTATTGAAAAATCTTAAATCGGGTGTTGTATTTACACCCAATGTAGATCACATGGTCAAGCTACAGTACGACCGTGAGTTTTTACAAACTTATTTGCAAGCTGATTATAAAGTTTGTGATAGCCAAATTTTGGTTTATGCTTCAAGGTTTCTAGGAACTCCTATTAAAGAAAAAATTTCTGGTTCAGATTTTTTCCCAGCGTTTTATACCTATCACAGAAACAATCCTGATATTAAAATTTTTCTTTTGGGAGGTAAGCAAGGAGTAGCACAGCGAGCTGCTAAAAGAATTAATAGTAAAATTGGTAGAAATATAGTGATAGGTGCTCACTCTCCTTCTTTCGGATTTGAAAAGAATGAACAAGAGTGTATAGAACTTATAGACATGATTAATCAGTCTGGTGCATCAGTTTTAGCAGTGGGTGTTGGAGCACCAAAGCAAGAAAAATGGATTATAAAATATAAAAACAGATTACCAAATATAAAAATATTTCTAGCTGTAGGAGCCACAATTGATTTTGAGGCAGGAAATGTGAAAAGAGCGCCAAAATGGATGAGTGAGGCTGGTTTGGAATGGCTATATAGATTATTAGTGGAACCTCAGCGTCTTTGGAGAAGATATTTATTAGAAGATTTACCATTTTTTTGGTTAGTCTTAAAACAAAAATTCAAGTTAGATAATCTTCCTACCACCAGTATAGATGAAAGAGTTGTTTAACTTTAAAAACATAATTTTATTTGTCAATTAATAAATCTCCTTTTTTGTGAAGGAGATTTATTAGTTTTATTTAAGTAAGCTCTAACTTTAAGATAAAGAAGTAAGTAGACGTTAACCCAAAATTATAAACATTGAATTGAATCTACCTACTGAAATAATGCCTTAACTTCTTGCTAGTAACTTTTGTTCTCCTCTACGCGTAACTACTTTTGCAGGAACACCCACTGCGATTGAATAAGGAGGAACATTCTTAGTGACAACAGCCCCTGCTCCAATAATGCTACCTTGACCGATGGTAACGCCATCAAGGACTGTTACTCCATTACCTAACCAACAATCATCTTCAATGACAATTCCCTTACGAGTTACTCCTTGATCCCAAATATAACGAGATGGATCGGCAAAAATATGATTATTAGCATAGATTCCGACGTGTGAGGCAATTAAACAGCATTTGCCAATTTTGATATTACCAGGACCAGCAATACAGCTATAAGCGCCAATAACTGTACGCTCGCCAACTTCAATATGGCAGTTTCCTTCGGTAGGAACAACACTGATATTGACACCACGCTCAATACAGACGCGATCGCCTAACAGAATTTGACTATTTTGTCCTCTTGCTGTTAGACGAACATCACGGAGAATCTTAACTTCATTACCCATGTTTATATGCTCAGCACCAAAGAATTCTACTCCAAACTCGATATACACAGATCTTCCCATTCGCTTCATGATAGGGCGGTATATGAGCTGTCTTAATAGAGAACCTGGAAGTTTTGGAATCCAACCTACTAGTAGAAAGATTGCAGTTTCTTGGACACGCGACCATAAAGAATTGATGTGACGCTCAGATAAAAATAATTGCTTTTTTGAGCTGCTTGTCTTGGTATTCATAGTTAACTCGTTCTCCATTATTTCTCAGAGAGACTACTCTCTTTAAGCCAGCAAAAATAAGTCGAATCAAAGGTATTCAAACCTTGTGCGATCGCAATATCTTTAGCAAAAAATTGCTTTGTAGCTGAGAAGCTGAAGCTAAATTTCTAAGCTCAATCAATTTTCACTGCTGTGACTAAGCCAATATCTCTAAAAACTACAACCTTAGCTTAGAATTCAGCACAATGATTTTTGAAAATATTAGCTTAGCGCTTTTATAAAGCTCAGTATAATTTGCCTCAATTCATAAACTGAGGTTTATTAATCTCAACAATGTTTTATAGTTTGCCACACCCAACTTAGGGTGGAGTATCACCTACTTCAGACATCACATTGAAGTCCACCATTGGAGCAAACAAGTAGATACTTCCCCGATTTCGATATCGGTTTTCTTGTAACCAGTTTCTAGTGTCTAGTACTGTTTTCACGACGGGAAGATATCCTAAGAACTACTTGACAGTTTAATGTTTATGCTCATAACTCAGCATTTACCACTAAACTCGATCAATCTTTTTTGCAAACAAATAAGTCTATAAATATATCAAATATAATACTGTATTTGTTTTGTTGTATTCATCTACATAATAATACTGATCTTCAATATAAACAACTATTTTCAGGATAAAATTATATAAAGTTATTGTAAAATCTTAATGAAGCTTTAGTTTATGAATATCTCTTAAACTTAAGGACTTGTGTACCTGACTAAGAAACCTATTTTTAGGTGTTAAATCTTGGTTAAGATGGCAATATACATCTTCTGCAAAGCTTTTTATGCTGTAGAGTACACTTTTCAGAAGATAGTAGTAAGTAAATATAGGCTAAAAACCAAAAATATTAACCATACTGTTTGAAGTCAAAACTATTTAACTTAACCAAAAAGACTAAAGCCAAGAAAAAGCTCAGCTTTAAAGATGTTAATGATTGCTTTGAATTGCTATATTTTGATATTTCTTAGATATGAGCTATGAAATGAAAATGATTTAGTAATTCAATGTAGATTTAATGACAAAGTAATTTTTTAAGTTCATTCAAGCTTGATATTTTATTGCAGACATGATTGCATTCATTGAACAGCGATCGCATAATAAGTATTTAACAAATGTATAAATTTATACACACAATATTTTAGGTAGTTGTAACAATGACAACATACTTATAGCTCCTTGCAATTCTCCAATCTTCCACCCGAGTTGCCATAAGAATTCAGCAAAGTCACCTCGACTGCGGACTTGTAGAATAGCTAAGGTTAAATACTTCCAACCGCCCAAATATAATTTCAAGGTGGAAAATATGCTCAATGAACCACCATATTTTTGGCGAAGCGGTAAGTAAGCCTTTGACCATTTCAACGCTTGACTATAACTGCTAAACAAAGAATTACGAAAACGGTAATGCACGATCGCACTTGGTTCTAAATGAATTTTGGCTCCTGCAAGTTGTGCTCTCCAACAATACTCGGCATCTTCTACATAAAGAAAAGACTCATCAAAACCACCGATGGCTTGATATAGCGAGCGTTTAAAACCAAGATTGCAACTACCAGCAAACGGAAGATATGGAGAATGTTTTAGATACATCAATCCTGATTGCTGTTGATGATTCCTTCTTTGCCAAGCAGTATTGAGTTTTGTATAATCAAGAACGCCAGCAACAAGTTCATGAAGATTCAGTGCTTCTCCCATCGCTGTTACCCAACCAGGAGCAACCTCATCGTCAGCATCGCAGAAAGCAAAAGCCTCACCTCTTGCAGCTAATATGCCCATATTACGAGCATATGATGGTCCTTGTCGCGCTAGTGCATGGATCAGACGGAGATGAGGAATCTTGTCTGTGTATTCATTTACGATCGCTACAGTATTATCAGTTGAGTTGTTGTTGCAAACAATAATTTCCCATTGCTCATGCCAAGATTGATTGGCAAGCGCTTCGAGTTGAACAGCAATGGTATCAGCTGCATTAAAACAAGGGATAATAACACTCAGTTTCATCATTTTAGCTGATGTAAAATTTAATACACAAATATAACTATCAATAAACTTGCATTGCAGATTTGTTGTGCATTAGTGCTTCTTAGTTTTAGTAAGCTCGCTTATACCCATATTGCTTCATGCGCTCAATTCCAGCTAAAATGGGGACAAGAGTCAGTATTCCAACAATTTTTAGCGAAGAACTACACTTAAGAGCTTCTTTAATTTGAACTATTGTAGTAGCAGTATCACCTCTGCTCAGTGCCCGACGTGCAGCACCTAATGTATTAATTGCAGATACTTCTTCTGCTTTGTGCGATAACTTATCTGCAAGGGTGTCAGGTAAATAAGCGCGAGAAATTTCAATTGCTTTGCGTCTATCTGCAACGTTTGCTCCAGACTTAATGACATTAGAAGTAGTAGAAGCAGAATGTAGTCGATAGTGTGCTAACACTTGCGGTTCGTACCATACTGGATAGTATGCAGCAATTCGCTTACACATTTCCCAATCGCAGGTGTAACGAAGTTCTGGATGAAACCCACCTAACTTTTCATATACGCTACGTTTAACAACAAGTGCTGGAGGTTGAATGAGTGGTTCTACTGCAATCCGTGCTATCCAGTGAGAAATAACACCAGCTGTAACTTGCTCTAATTTAGGAATATAAACAGGGCGATCATCTTCATCTACATTAGCGTATCGACAAAATGCTGCTCCGATTGTAGGTTCTTGCTCAAACGCTTCCTGTAAACGCTGATAAAATCCAGGTAAAACGACGTCATCATCGTGTAAGATATGAACCAAATGACCGCGCGATCGCTGAATACAAGCTGTTAGGTTAGCTGTTAAGCCAACATTGTAAGGTTGTCGATAAAAAGAAATTCTACCCTGACCAATATCTTGAACAAGTGCTTCCACATCTGTTTGTGTGGAACAATTGTCTACAACTTCGATCTGCATAAACTCTGGTGCAGGTGCTTGATTTAGTATACTTTTGAGGGTTTGCTCTAGATACTTAGTGCGATTATAAGTTGGAATCATCACAGACCAAAGTGGTCTATTTTGTTCTTCTGATACTTCAATTTTAGGACAATTATTAGTTCCAAGTACTGGAGAACTTGATACTCTGTCTATATTATTCATTGTCTTTCTCCGGCAAAAATTAATCAACACAATCAAACGAATGTTCTACTAAAATCCAAAAACCACCTTGACTTTTGGTTTAAAGTTACGAACTTATAGTCATGTTGTGAGAACTGCTACCAAAAACGTATTTACCAGTCCAAAGAGTAAACAAAGGTAATAACACAATATGAGTAATTAACACTGCTGCAGCTACTGCTAAAACTCCCCACTGCACAGCTACAAGTAAGCTTACAGCAAAGATTAGAGTAAAAATTAAATTCCAAGCGAGAGCTATCCGACTTTTATCAATAGTTAGAAGTAAAAGCTTAGCTGCTTCTGCAAACGGTCGCGACATAGCTGAAAGACATATAAGTACTAAGATAGGAATTGCAGGAATCCATTTCTGTCCAAAGATAATTGGTACGTAAAAAGGAGCTAAACTTGATTGAAGTAAAACTAGTGGAATAACGATAAAAGCAATTGTTTTTATACTACTAAAATATGTCGATTTCAGTTGACTTAAATTAGTGCGAGCAGCACACAGATGAGGGAATAAAGAAGAAACAATGACATTCAATACGTTCATGCTAATTCCTAGCCCCGCATTAAAGGCAAAGTAGTATAATCCTAGTTCATTAAAACCTAGAAACTTTCCTACTATTAAATAATCTAGGTTCGCTCTCAGTTTATTTAAAAATTCAACTACTATAATATTTACTGAATAACCTGCTACTTCCTGCCACTTGTAAAGAGTAAAAGATTTTTTTGGTCTCCAAGAATGATTCATTAGGTTAATAACAAGCCAAATTGGAGTTGCTAATCCAAAAGGTAATATAACTGACCAAATTCCAAATCCCAAGAAAGCCAAAGCAATAGTTGCAACATTAAGAGCAATTCCCTGAAGAACATTAATTAATGCTGTAATATTAAGTCTGTTTTCTCTTCTAATTAATGAAGATTGTACAGCTCCAATTGGTAGTAACAGATAACTTAAAGCTATAAAGCAAACAGGTAAAACTATATTATTGTCTTTGTAAAACCACGCTAGAGGAAAAGCTACTGCACATTGGAGGATAAAGAGCAGTACAAATAATATCCAGTTCATCCAATATGCTGTATCACATAAAACTTTGAGATCTTTATCTGGTGCTTGAATAATCTTGGCATCAATGGCAGAGCAAAATGTACCAGCAAAGTCATGTGTAATTAGAATGATTGCAATAAGTCCATATTCATAGGAGTTCAGTAGACGAGCTAAAGTAATAGTAGTAACTAAACGAAAAACACGATTGACTAGTTCTGCTCCGCCTAACCAACCCATATTGCGTACAAATTGACTAGATAATTTCCATTTTAATTTATTAGCTACTAGTCTTGCTTTTCTAATACTAATTGTCATTTTTTGCCTTCAGCCTAAATTTTATAAAAAATCCTATGGAGATGATATCTTTTTCATTGCATGCAAACTTTAGTTTTTCAGTTTGGGGTTTTTACTGAAGTAAGAAGAGATTTAATTAAATCTTAAGATACATCCTGGATAAATCTATGTGTATTGGTACTTCTTCAAATTCTCTTCATTAAACTTTAATCAGAGTAATGATATTATTAAATTAGTTCACAAAGGTAGCTTTTTATATTATGTAGTGTCTAAGAATAAATCTCAGGATGCCCTTTGTATCCAAAAATAAAGTAAGTAGATAAAATAGATTCCTAACTGAAATTTTTATCAAACTAGAATTTTATAAATAAATAGAATCAAGAAAATGAGATTGTTTGGTTCTAAAGTTGACCCTTAATGTATTTCGAGCAATCTTGTTATGGGTCAACTTAGATATCTTTTATTGCAATAAGCAAATAATTATACTGATTGTTGATATCCTTCTATTGTTAGGGTACGGTTTTGTGTTGCTCCGACAAATTTTATAGCTACGCTTTTGATCAACGAATGTAGAGACTTAGGGAATAGAAATAGCGAGTAAGCAGCAGCTAAAGTCAATAGTGTACGATGTGGTTCTTCAATAAGAATCTGCCAGTATGTAAATAAAGCTTTATGTGCTAACTCCATTGCTGTTGCTTTTGCTTCTAAAGTTACTGCTCTTCTAGCCAAATGCCGTAATTGATATGCCATTGCTGGAGCTTTCCATTGATGCATATCTTTTACAGGTGTATAAGCTTGAGCTTTATTTAACAACGTTTCCCAAGATCTAAGTTTTTTCAAGATTTGCGCTGAAAATCCGTGAGGATTTACTCGATAGAGTGTCAGTGGTGCTGCAACTCCTTCCATTTTCCATTTCGTCTGGATGGCAATTCGTAACCAGCATTCAACATCTTCTGATGGATGTAGGTTTCTATCCTCGTTAAAATAAAAATCTTCTGTCGTTCCGTAAAGATTGTCTTTAAACTTAATTTCTGCAAAGACTTCTCTTCTAAAAACTGCAGCCGAACCATTGCCAATTGGTGTACGACACAGTAAATCTAATGGAGTAATATCTTTAAGCTTGGACATTTGGTACAGCTTTAATGGATTTCCTTCTTCATCAATAAAAGCAGAGCGACTAAAGCTGACTCCAACATCTGGTGAAGATTCTAGATGTTCAATATGTTTTTCTAGTTTATTTGGCAACCATAAATCATCTGCATCCAAGAAAGCTAAATAGTCTCCTTGAGAGTAACGAATCCCTGTATTTCTAGCAGCTGCTACTCCTCGGTTCTCTTGACGAATAATTCTAATTCTAGGATCTGCAAACTTCTGACAAATATCTATACTTTTATCAGGAGAACCATCATCAACAATGAGTATTTCAAAATTCGTGTAAGTTTGCTGAAGAACTGTGTTTATAGTATCAGCAATATATCTTTCTACATTGTAAACTGGAATAATGACAGAAACTTTGCTCATTTTGATTTTTACCTTTAACCATCTATTTTTTATAGAGAACTCTAATTAGCTTTCTAATAAAGTGTTTTTGAATCTAAAAAGAGTAGATACTGATTGAGTTTCTGCTCTTAAAGCAATACCTAACATCAACAAACCAGGCCAGTAAAGATATGCTAAAAGGTCAAGTTCTTCCGTAAATGAGAAGAAGAAGAAAACTAAAATTATACTCAATCCTGTTTTAGCGATCGCACTTCTCTGTGCTTGAATTATTAAGTATATAAGACTCCATAAAAATGGCACAGCAAACGCCATAAAACCAACTAAACCCTTAGTGTAAAGTAAGTTTACCCAAGTACCACATCCAGACGTTCCAACTGGCAAGAAGTATACGATTGCTGGACCTATGGGTTCAGTATATCCATGACCCCAAATAGGTGCTTCATTCCACCATTTATCTAGAGATAACTTAATCAAGTTTATTCGAGCTTCAGAAGAAGTTGCTCTAGCACCATGCACTTGTTCAGTAAGACTACTAATAAAATTAGTTATTTGAGTCGAGAAAATACTTAGCAAAAAACTTCCTATGCCTGTAGCAAAATATATTCCAGGACGAGTAAAGTTTGTTAAAAGCCAAGTAAGCAATAAAATCACTGGAAAAGATAAAATTGCTGCTCGTGATACCGAAACCAAAACCATAGCAAGGGCGCCTATCATCCCAATTCTACGCCACTTTTTATTTGTTTCTTGGCGAGCAATAAAAAAGTAAATTAGTGATATCAGTGCTAAATTTGGTGCCCAAGGAGAAAATAAAGCTAGACGGACTTGATTACTATCGTAGTCTAAAAAATACAATACTACACTATAAAGATCTGGAGAATTACCTCCAACTTTAGCCAAAGGAGAAACATATAAAGTACTAGTGGGGAGACGTAGTAAGTATGCCAAATAACAAATTGGAATAACAATTAAACTTTGAGCACAAAGGATACAAACAGCTCTGTAAATTAATTTCGGTCTAATGTTAAGACAAGCAACTAAAGGTAATAAACCCCAGAGAGCATGTTCCCTAGTCCACTTAAAAACAGACTTCATTAATCTAACAGTATCAACATTAAAATCAAGATTACCGATGATTATGGCAACCACAATTATGCACATCGAAATCATCCATAACCATGTAGTTGAAGAAATTGTTATTTCTCTAACTGTATTTTCTTTTGACTGCTGCCAAACTTTTTTGCCAAGATAAGCTACTAATATCCAAGCTACTATAGGTATGACAATAGGCTGAGCACCAAAGAGATATAAGCCATATGTACCAATGATTGTGTACCAAACTAAGCTTTCTTCAAAGTTGAGTGGTTTCATTTTTATCTTCCTATCCACAATTAACTCAAAAAGCTTGAAATTGAAAATTATTTATCTTTTGTCAAAGAGATAATCTTTAACAAAACCACCCATGTAGTTTTCTCCTACTAATAAGTTCCAATCTTTATCAAACATTTCTGGTTGCCAAGAATGGTCAGCAACCCAACAAGTCCAACTAAGATTGTATTTCTCTAGATTTTTCATTAAAGGAACGCCAAAATTCGTTCTAGTTCCACTTGTAGGATAATCAGCACCATTACGAAATCCCCATTCTGTAATAAATAGAGGGATTTTATCAGCCACATTAAATATCCATTTATCCCACAATGACCTATCAAGTCCAGGATAAAGGTGCGCTACATAAACAATATTTTTACCTTGAATCGGATTATTAGGCGCATCATATAAATGTTGAGCATAATGTGGTGCTCCTACTAAAATTAAGTTATTAGGAGCATAAGAACGAATAAGATTGACCCAGGGTTGAACAGTATTTTTCCAGGCTGCCCAACTCATATCAGTCGAGTTTTCGTTGAAAACCTCAAATAGTACATTAGGATAGTTTTTAAATTTGGGTGCAATGTCAGTCCAAAATGCTCGTGTTTCAGCATCGACGTTATTAGGATTATCAATGTAATGCCAATCTATGATGCAATAGATTTGTTTTTCTACACACTTTTCTATAGCTGGCTTTATATAGTCTTTGTAATATTTTTGTGGTTGGGAATTATAACCTGAATCCCAAATAGGATATACGGGTAATCTGATTACCTTAGAGTGCCAACCTTTATTTTTGTCTGTTAGTAGATCAATCAGTTCAACAGGTGATTTTCCAGTTTGATTTCTATAATCGTAGTGAGCTAAATCTGGAAGTGATACACCTCGTAAAACAACTTTATTATTGGAACTATCTTTAATATTAATACCATCTACATGAAGCCAAGAATTATTCATCACTGCCGAAGAACTGGTATTGAAGCTAATAAGTATTGTTCCAATAACAAAAAGATAGCTTAATAAGAAAAGAATTATGTATTGTTTGCTTTTCTTCATGTCCCCAACTAATATTCAAGTGAACAAAAAATAGTTTTTTGATATCTATTGAAATTTATTAAGCTCCTTAATTACTATTTATCTGTCCCTATTTCTAATCATTGTGTACCCTATCCTATAAGTAGAAACACTAAATTTATTGAAAAGGGTTGCTCATATTACTCTCATTAAAGCTGAGAACAGGTTGTTGCAGTTCAAGTGTTTCTAGTTCTCTTTTAAATGCTTTGTTTTTAGGTTGACGTAAGTAGAGTAATGCTATACCAGTATTAATAAATAGAGAGCATAGTGCTGCACCTAACAAAATTAACTCTGGTTTTGGTGTATTTGGAGTTGCTGCAAGAGTAGGTTCTGAAAGCATTTGGATGAGAGGATAAGAACCAAATGCATTAGCTCTGCTAATATCAAACTTAGTTAAAGTAGAAGAAAACACTGCTTCTGCGATTTGCACATCTCGTTTAAGAGCATCTAACGTAGACTCATTTTGTGCTAAATTTTTAAGCCTACTTTCAAGTAATGTAATTTGTCTATCTATTTCTTGCGCTTGAGCTTTCAGCCCTTGTTGATCAGCTTGAGATGCGACTAACCCTTGAAAGAGTGCTTCTCGAGCTGATTGAGAATTAGCCTGACTGAGCGCATATTGTTGTATTGTCGGCTCATCAACGGAACGCCCTAACAGATTTTGACTCCGAGATAAGAAAGCTTCTCGAGATGCGTCTTGCCTTGCCTGTTGTTCAACTACAGTAGGATGATCCGGTAAAAACCTTGCATTTAACTGAGTTAAAGTGGTACTAGCATCACTATAATCTTTTAAATTTTGCTGAAATATTTGGTCAGACTGTAATGCAAAAGCATCAGCAGCTTGCTGAGAAGATACATTCAGATTTGCTGATAATTGGTTTACTCGAGAACTAATCTGCTGTTGTTGAGCCGAAACTTCTGCTTTTTGTCTTCTTAATTGTTCAATATTAGCAGAAAGATCTCTCAGTTGCTCATTAGATACTAATCCTGAGTTAGCTTTAAATGCGGAGAGTGATTGTTGTGCATCCTGTAGCTTTTGCTTTGCAGAATCAAGAGTATTTTGGAAGCCTATCTCTTGTTGAGCAATTTCTTTTACTCTCAGCTGGTTTAGTCTAGCCTGAAATGCTTGATGAAATGCCAAAGACTTATTTCTAGCTTCTTCTGGTGTTGCTCCTTTAAAGTCAAAATTCATGAGAGTTGTATTCAGCACAATCCTAACTCGAGGCTTGCCAAATTCTTGTACAGGCATATTAATTTGGCTAGCCGCTGCTTCTAAAACTGCTTCACTTTCAGCAATAATCTTGTATGTTTCTCTAGGATCTTGAATAGAACTGTTGGCATAAGGTGAAGAGTTTTCGTAATAAGCTTGCCCAATATTAGGTAGATTAACATTAGCCGCTGATTTTGTTTCTGGTAATGTAGCTGTAGAAGTACTAGTGTATACAGGTTTTTTTAGTTTAACAAATAGCAATGCAGAACCCCAAATAGCCGCATTTGCTAGCAAAGCTATTAATAAATAATATGTCCAGCGATTATTTTTGTTTGTTGATTTTGAGAAAGAATGCGATGATATGTTTTTATTCATTGAAAACCCCTTTGCTGCTCCTAAACAGTCTTATATTTTTCCATTAACAAATATTTTTAGAGCTAAATCAAATCTGTTTTAAAATATAGCTCTTTTTATGTATAGACAATTTTTGTATTGCTAATTTGTGTAGATATATTTTGGACGGTTTTTTGAGAAATGAGCAAATACTTCAATTGCGTACAGCATGATTAAATTATGTTCTCTATTATTTATATTATGTGAATGTTGAAAACCCTGATACTTTTCAATACCTTCTCCATGATTTCTTTGTAGAAAATGGGGCTTTTGTAATGAAAGTGTAAAGCAATGTCAAATACCCCAGAGTATTCTATGTATTTTTACGTATAGCAATAACTCTTTTGACTGATAATACTTTATTTTGTTCAAACAAAACCTAAACTCATGCAATCAAGTTGTCTTTGTTCATTGTTTATGAGTGTTAAGCTAGTTTACTCAGTAAACCAACCTCATTCAGCATGAAATAGTAATCTTAGTAATATTTGTTTAGTCACAAAAGTAATAAAATTCCAATAGCCTAAAGTTTCAAGTGTTGGTTAAGAATAAATAAATCCCTCGATAAAGTCTCGTGGGATTTAATAATCAGTGCTTGCTTTAATTTCTGGGTTTCAACCAACACCGAGAGGAAGACGAGAAGCGAAGTGAGCATCTTGTTCGCGGCGGAGTTGATCGCAAAGACGACCATGAGGAAGTTCAACATCATCATAAGTCAGCACAGCATCCTTAGGTAAATCGCG